>NZ_JBFBBD010000195.1:0-1021 GCF_040689515.1 Streptomyces sp. NPDC051173 | reverse complement strand
CGCGTGTTCAACCTGGGTCCGAAGGCGGTCGGCGAGCCCTTGCTGACCACGGGCGGCGCGTCGGTGGGGGTCCTGGACCAGCGCAAAGTTACCGACTACCTCGATGCGGACCGGCAGCTGCGGGACCAGATCATCGCGGCATTCGGGGTCCCCCCGGCTAAGCTCGGCATCATCGAGAGCGGAAATATCGGCGGCGGCACGGCAGAGGGCCAGGATAAAACATTCCGCGTCAATACCATTATTCCCATCGCGAACTTGATCCTGGAGAAGCTCAACTTCCACCTGCTGATGCGGGGATTCGGGATCGCCGACTGGCATCTGGAGTTCGCCGAGATCGATTTCCGGGACAGCAAGGTGGTCGAGGAGATCCGGCAGATCCGCCTGAACTCCGGCGCCTACACCGTGAATCGCTGGCGAGCGGAGATCGGGGAACCTCCCATCGACGGCGGCGACGACGCGATCCTCCTCGACCGGCAGGGCCCGGTTTTCTGGGCGGACATGGCGACCATGTCCAAGGCGACGATTGCCTACCGGACCGCGCCGCTCACCGCGGCCGGAGTCAACGGCTACGTGCCCGGTGTCCCCGACGCCGAGCTCGACCCGGCACCGGACCCGGTGGCGCCCGTCCCGGATGGGCGCCCGCAGCCGCAGGGCCCCGAGGACAAGCCCGGTCTTGCCGGTGACGCAGCCCAGGGCGAGCCTCCGGAGGAGCTATGGGACGAGTTGTACCGGCAGTGCCTGAACGAGGCGCTGGCCCGGATGTGAGCGTCCTGCGCGGGCATGCGGAGGAGTTCGACGCCGCGGCGCTCGGCGGCTTTCATGTCCGCTGGTACGGCTACGACGGTGGCCGGGCGGTCGGGCCCTTCGAGTCCGTCGACGAGGTCACCAGCTTCATGACCCGGAACCGGCTTCCTCGGCCCGACGAGCTCCTCGCGCCGGTCGAAGGGTGGTGATCTCGATGGGGCCCGGTCATCCGACACGCGCCCAGGACGTGCTGCCACTGATCGCGAAGCAGCTCGGC
>NZ_JBFBBD010000194.1:0-1024 GCF_040689515.1 Streptomyces sp. NPDC051173 | reverse complement strand
CCGAGATGCTCGCGATGATCGCCGACACATGGACCCCTCTGGACATCGCCCACCGCAAGATCGATGGCCTCGCGCCCCTGCTGGAAAACACCAACGTCACTTACCCCGGTGGGATTTACAGGGCCCTCGGTTTCCGGCAGCAGCGCTTCGAAGACGAGATCCAGGTGCGCATGCCTAATCCCGAGGAACGCGAACTGCTGCACCTGTCAGTCGGAACACCCGTCGGCCAGCACGCTCGGGTCGGCATCGACCAAACCGGACGACGCGTCCGAGTGCTCGTCTCGGTCTGGGCTGGCGACCGCCAGCGAGTGACCTACGAACTCGACGTACCGGAGCATGCGCCGGCCGAATCTGCCCAGTCGAATAAGGAAGGTGCCTGATGTTGGACTCGCCCATGCCCACCTACCGAATCCGCCGTGCAACAACAGAAGACGTGAACGACGTCGTTGGGCTTCGAATCCATGCCGAGGAATGGCTGCGCGCCGCTGGGATCGAACAGTGGACCGTTCGAACAACCGGTGAGGAGATGATCCGGGCACAAATCGACCGGGGTGTGACGTTTGTTGTCACAACCGGCGCCGGAGACACCATCGGCAGCTTGGCCCTGGACCAGGCCGACCCTGTCTTCTGGACACCCGACGAGATGCAACAGGCCGCGCTCTACCTCTACAAGTTCGTCATCCGGTCGGAGCGTCGCGGAAGCGGCCTCGGCGACCTGCTGCTCGACTGGGCATGTGAACGTGCCGAGGCAGCCGGAGCGAAATTCCTTCGGCTCGACTGCTGGAAAACAAATACTGCGCTTCATCGCTACTACGAAAAACGTGGCTTCGTCCACTACGCCACACGAACCGCCGAAGGCCGAAAGTCGGGTGCCCTATTCGAACGCCCGACAAGCCTTCGGCTCGTGAACGAACCAGCCGTAGCCCTGACTGGAACTCACACTGGGGTCGGTGGGCGACACGACGGCACTCTCCTCTCGGTGCGTCCCCCGGTGTTCGACAGCGCCCGGCCGGACGCCACTCGT
>NZ_JBFBBD010000193.1:0-1034 GCF_040689515.1 Streptomyces sp. NPDC051173 | reverse complement strand
ACACAGTGGACGCGAGCAACTGAGGACAAGCCCTCGGCCTATTAGTACCAGTCAGCTCCAACCGTTACCGGTCTTCCACACCTGGCCTATCAACCCAGTCGTCTACTGGGAGCCTTAACCCCTCATGGGGGTGGGAGTCCTCATCTCGAAGCAGGCTTCCCGCTTAGATGCTTTCAGCGGTTATCCCTCCCGAACGTAGCCAACCAGCCATGCCCTTGGCAGGACAACTGGCACACCAGAGGTTCGTCCGTCCCGGTCCTCTCGTACTAGGGACAGCCCTTCTCAAGACTCCTACGCGCACAGCGGATAGGGACCGAACTGTCTCACGACGTTCTAAACCCAGCTCGCGTACCGCTTTAATGGGCGAACAGCCCAACCCTTGGGACCGACTCCAGCCCCAGGATGCGACGAGCCGACATCGAGGTGCCAAACCATCCCGTCGATATGGACTCTTGGGGAAGATCAGCCTGTTATCCCCGGGGTACCTTTTATCCGTTGAGCGACGGCGCTTCCACAAGCCACCGCCGGATCACTAGTCCCGACTTTCGTCCCTGCTCGACCCGTCGGTCTCACAGTCAAGCTCCCTTGTGCACTTACACTCAACACCTGATTGCCAACCAGGCTGAGGGAACCTTTGGGCGCCTCCGTTACTCTTTAGGAGGCAACCGCCCCAGTTAAACTACCCACCAGACACTGTCCCTGATCCGGATCACGGACCCAGGTTAGACATCCAGCACGACCAGAGTGGTATTTCAACGACGACTCCACGAACACTGGCGTGCCCGCTTCACAGTCTCCCACCTATCCTACACAAGCCGAACCGAACACCAATATCAAGCTATAGTAAAGGTCCCGGGGTCTTTCCGTCCTGCTGCGCGAAACGAGCATCTTTACTCGTAGTGCAATTTCACCGGGCCTATGGTTGAGACAGTCGAGAAGTCGTTACGCCATTCGTGCAGGTCGGAACTTACCCGACAAGGAATTTCGCTACCTTAGGATGGTTATAGTTACCACCGCCGTTTACTGGCGCTTAA
>NZ_JBFBBD010000192.1:0-1043 GCF_040689515.1 Streptomyces sp. NPDC051173 | reverse complement strand
TGTCGTTTGCTCAGCGTCGGTTGTGGTTCCTCGGTCAGTTGGAGGGGCCGAGTTCGACGTACAACGTGCCGTGGATGCTGCGTCTGTCCGGTGCGTTGGACGTGGCGGCGCTTGAGGCGGCTCTGAACGATCTGGTGGGGCGGCACGAGAGTTTGCGGACGGTGTTCCCGTCCGTGGACGGGGAGCCGTATCAGCAGGTCCGGCCCGTGGCCGAGGCTCGTGTGGATCTCCGCCGGTTCGATGTGTCGCCGGGGGAGGTGGAGGCGCGGGCGGTGGAGGCCGCAGCCGCGGTATTCGATCTGGCCCGTGAGATCCCGGTCCGTGCGACCTTGTTCCGTACCGCGCCCCACGAGCATGTTCTGCTGTTGCTTTTGCATCACATCGCGAGCGACGGTTGGTCCGTCGGGCCGCTGGGTCGTGACCTCGCCACCGCCTACAACGCCCGTGTCCAGGGCGGGGGCCCGAGGTGGGAGTCGCTGCCCGTCCAGTACACCGACTACACCCTGTGGCAACGCGAACTTCTCGGCAGCGAGGACGACGCCGACAGTGTCGTCTCACGCCAGCTCGACTACTGGCGCACCCGGCTCGCCGACCTCCCCGAGGAACTACGCCTGCCCACCGACCGGCCCCGCCCGGCCGTCGCTGGCCACAGCGGTGGTGTCCACGAGTTCCGAGTGTCGGCAGAGCTCCACGCCCGTCTGGTCGACCTCGCGCGTGAGAACCAGTGCACCGTGTTCATGGTCATCCAGGCCGCTCTGGCCACGTTGCTGACCCGGCTGGGCGCCGGAACCGACATCCCGATCGGTTCCGTGATCGCCGGCCGCACCGAGGAAGCCCTCGAGGATCTCATCGGCTTCTTCGTCAACACCCTCGTCCTGCGTACCGACACCAGTGCCGACCCGACTTTCCGCCAGCTCCTGGAGCGAGTGCGTACCACCGACCTCGATGCCTACGCCCACCAGGACATTCCTTTCGAGCGCCTCGTCGAGGAACTCAACCCCACCCGCACCACCGCACACCACCCCCTCTTCCAAGTCATGCTC
>NZ_JBFBBD010000191.1:0-1051 GCF_040689515.1 Streptomyces sp. NPDC051173 | reverse complement strand
TCCACGGCCGTGGTGAGCTGGCTGACCGCGGTCCCGCTCGCGGGGACCTCCAGCCGGACCGTCATCGAGTACGAGACGCTTGGCGCCGTTGCCATGGCCGCTTTCCTCTGCTTTCCCTGTTTTCGCTTGGTACGCGCCGCGGGGCGCGGGCATCGATCGTCCCACCTACTGGTCGGTACGCGGTAACCGGCCCCGGATCGCGGAATCGCGCTTCCAACATACGAGAAGGGCGCCGAACGCGAACGGGCGCCCCTCGTGGTGAGGGGCGCCCGTCGTGAACGCTCTGGCGGCACCGACCCGCCATGCTCGCCTCGCGGCAAGTGGTCGCTCGAAGCGACTAAGGTTGGGCCCGGGGGCTTGGATCGAGCCGGTGCCGTGTTCCAGGCTAACAAATGCTTCCCGGAAGTCACGGGCGAACGGCTCGGCTCCGCCTCCTCCTGCTGGTTGCGGGCTCTGCGGTGGGCCTCCGGCCGTGAACTCCCTGGGGAATCCCGGGACATCGGGGGGTTGGCTCTTGCCCGCCGCCGTGCGTTCCTCTCGGCGGCGGGTCGGTTGGCGCCTGCGGCGGGCTTGTTCCCCAGCCCCGCCCCTCCCCGAGCTGGGGCGCGTGCCCCAGGCCCCCGGCTGCGGGTTCGTTGCTCCCCCAGCTACCGCTGGGAGGTGCCCCCAGCGGCGGGCTTTTCCCCAGCCCCGCCCCTTCCCGAAACTGGGGGCAAGCCCCCAGACCCCCGAAGCACGCTTCGCGCGCTGTCCTCAAACTCCCCCAGCTACCTCCCCCAGACTCCGTCCGGGGGTGCCCCCAGAGGTGCCCCCAACGGGCTGAAAAGAAAAGGACGGCGTGGCCGGCGGAAAAGAAAAGAACGGCGCACCCACCGGCCTTCAACTTGCCCTCCGGCGGAGGGGGTGGGGCCGGAGGGTGAGGTTCTGGAACGCGGTGCGTAGTCACAGCACCCCATACGTAAGACAGCGCCACGCACCGCGTTCCAGGTCCTCAGCCCGGAGGCCACACCCCCGGCCCAACCACAAACCAGCCCGGCCGGCGATTGAGGCC
>NZ_JBFBBD010000190.1:0-1057 GCF_040689515.1 Streptomyces sp. NPDC051173 | reverse complement strand
AAAGGGGAGGTCATGAGGCGGGGCGGTTCGGGGGGTTGGGGAGCCAATCAGGGAGCCGCCGGCAGCGTGGCCCGGTGCGGCGAAGCCCTTGGCTCCGGGCTACCTCTGTACCAACATAAGGCTCTGTTGGTACAGAGATCTGAACCGAAGGGCTCCGATGATCAACGAAGGTCACTGGTCGAACTACCTGCCGACGTGGCTGCCGATGGGCAAGCCGGCCGAGGTCAAGGTCACGGTGGACGCGGAGAACGACCGGCCTGCGGTGGTGGTGCTGATATCGCGGCTGCAGGGCCTGGTTGAGGCGCTGCGCCACCGGGACGTCGACGGGCGCGATCCGCTGCTCGACGAGGACGAGGACGACCTCTACACGCTGCTGCTGCACCTGCACATGGTCCGGATGGTCATCGAGGGCCAGGAGGAGCGCGTTCTCTCGCGGTGCGCGGAGAAGAAGATCGCGCTGGAACGGCTGGCCAGCGCGCTGGAGCTGTCCGGCAAGAGCGCGGTGTCCTACCGGCTGCGCCGGATCAAGGAGGCAGCGAAGTCGGGCCAGTCCGCCGCGGGCATGGACGAGGCCCAGCTCGACGAGTTCGCCCGGGTCGTCGGCGAGGAGTGCTGACGTGCGCCGCCGTCTGCAGCAGCTGCGCGAGGAGTGGGCCGCCGCCGGCGAGGCCCTCGACCGCAACGACCGGGCCCGCGCCCGTCGGCGCAGCCAGCCCACCGCGGCGGCCACCGCACCCGAGTACACCGCCGCCGACGTCGCGGTGATGAACACGGCCACGATCGCCGGTGTCGTCGCCAATTTCGTCGTGAACAGCTGAAACGAGGTCAGCACCGTGCCGAAGTACACCCCCGAGGAAGCCGAACTCCTCGCCCTGGCCGCACACGAGGTCGGCCACGCCATGGTCTGCAGCAACCGAGGTGACCAGCGGGTCGGAGGAGGGCCAGGAGTTGACGCGCTCCTTGTCGACCTCGTAGGGGACGTCGAATTCGTCGAGGGCCTTGGCGGCGGCCTCCATGACGGGCCAGTCGGAGTCGGAGCCCATGACGATGCCGACCA
>NZ_JBFBBD010000189.1:0-1058 GCF_040689515.1 Streptomyces sp. NPDC051173 | reverse complement strand
CGGGCTCCTCACCGGCAGCAGCGGCCGGGGAAACGGCCTTCTTCCTCGGGGACTTGGTATCCGGCTCGGGCCGGGCCGCAGGTCCTGGGTCTTTCACAGGTTCGAATCCGGCGATGGGGTGGGGCCAGTCGACGGTTGCGCCGGGCTGGATGGTGGCCGGGATGTCCGGCACGTCCACGGGCGCTTCATGGGTGCTGCGTTGGAGCACGGGGGCCTCCGGGCATGCAGAAGGCCCCCGCACAGGGCAGGGGCCGGAAGGGAGAAGGGGGGCGGGTCAGCCGGTGATTTCGATGTCGTCCGCGAAGTAGGTGATCTCCGCCCGGAATTCCGCCTCCGGGGGCATCGTCTGCTCGGGATCGGTGAAGCGGACGATCACGTACTCGGGGTTCTCGGCCACGCTGCGAAAGCGCCCGCCGTGGCTCTTGTCGCCGGTGAACCCGCCGATCCGGGTGAGCACCTTGTCGACCGCCACGTCGAACGCGCGCTGGTCATCCTCGGCGATGCCCTGCCCGGACGTGAGAGGCCAGATCAGCTTGAGCACGAACTCATACGTCGGCATGCGGCGGACGTTCGCGAACCGCTTCTCGTGGATCTGACGGCGCAGTACGAACAGGTTGGTGCCGCGCCGGCCGGGGGTGCGCGGCTGGTACGCCTGCACATTGCCCCACGGCCCACCCGCGCTGGCCAGGAGCGCGGGCAGCCCGTCACCGCTGGTGGTCAGCCAGGCAACCTCACGGTCCACGGCATCGGCAGTGCTCACCGCCTCCCCCTTCCCTTGCGGCGCCCGGGGTGCCAGCGCTGATGCGGGAGGCGCAGATGGGAGTGGCGGACTCGTCCGGTGCGCGGCCGGTGGCGGATGTAGTGCACGCCGCGCAGACTGCGGCGGTGATGGCGCAGACCGATACGCGTTCCCGGGTGCCCTTGACGGTGCAGGCCACCGCGCCGCCGCGGATGCGTGGTCGTGTGCTGGTGGTGGCGGCCCTTCAATCGGGCAGCGATCTTTGCGCGGGTGGCAGCAGACAGTCGATGCCCGCGATGGGGACGGTGACGTCCCTTCA
>NZ_JBFBBD010000188.1:0-1156 GCF_040689515.1 Streptomyces sp. NPDC051173 | reverse complement strand
CGCGTGTTCAACCTGGGTCCGAAGGCGGTCGGCGAGCCCTTGCTGACCACGGGCGGCGCGTCGGTGGGGGTCCTGGACCAGCGCAAAGTTACCGATTACCTGGATGCGGACCGGCAGTTGCGGGACCAGATCATCGCGTGCTTCGGGGTGCCGCCGGCGAAGCTCGGCATCATCGAGTCCGGGAACCTCGGCGGTGGCACCGGGGAAGCGCAGGACAAGACGTTCCGGGTCAACACGATCATCCCCATCGCGAACTTGATCCTGGAGAAGCTCAACTTCCACCTGCTGATGCGGGGATTCGGGATCACCGACTGGCATCTGGAGTTCGCCGAGATCGATTTCCGTGACAGCAAGGTGGTCGAGGAGATCCGGCAGATCCGCCTGAACTCCGGCGCCTACACCGTGAATCGCTGGCGAGCGGAGATCGGGGAACCTCCCATCGACGGCGGCGACGACGCGATCCTCCTCGACCGGCAGGGCCCGGTTTTCTGGGCGGACATGGCCACTATGTCGAAGGCGACGATCGCGTACCGGACCGCGCCGCTCACCGCGGCCGGCGTCAACGGCTACGTGCCCGGTGTGCCCGACGCCGAGCTCGACCCGGCACCGGACCCGGTGGCGCCCGTCCCGGATGGGCGCCCGCAGCCGCAGGGCCCCGAGGACAAGCCCGGTCTTGCCGGTGACGCAGCTCAGGGCGAGCCTCCGGAGGAGCTATGGGACGAGTTGTACCGGCAGTGCCTGAACGAGGCGCTGGCCCGGATGTGAGTGCCCCGCGCGGGCATGCGGAGGAGCTCGACGCCGCGGCGCTCGGCGGCTTTCACGTCCGCTGGTACGGCTACGACGGTGGCCGGGCGGTCGGGCCCTTCGAGTCCGCCGACGAGGTCACCAGCTTCATGACCCGGAACCGGCTTCCTCGGCCCGATGAACTCCTCGCGCCGGTCGAAGGGTGGTGATCTCGATGGGGCCCGGTCATCCGACACGCGCCCAGGACGTGCTGCCACTGATCGCGAAGCAGCTCGGCTGACACCCGCTGACACCAGGGGGTGGCCGTGCCTGACGCCACCATCCAGCTCGGCGCACTCAAAGGGATCTGGCGCCCGGTCTACGCCCGCCGGCAGGCCCTGCACGCCACCGCCGACGCCATCATCCTCGCGGC
>NZ_JBFBBD010000187.1:0-1165 GCF_040689515.1 Streptomyces sp. NPDC051173 | reverse complement strand
AGCCAGTAGCCGTGGATCGACACCGACCGCAGCGCCGGCTCGGTGCCGGTCACCAGGGCGGCGATGTCCCGGCCGGGCACGGTGTCGTACAGGTCCGCCCGGTACTGCGCCGACCCGTCCTTCTCGATCGTGACGGAGGTGAGCCGGCCGACGATGAGCCGGGAGTCGTCGCCCGCATCATGGTGAGTGCGCATGACGATCGGCAGTCCGTCGGGGTCGGCGATGCGTTCCTGCATCCGTCGCGTCGCCTTCGCGATCAACTGTTCGGTGTAGAGGCGGCCGTTGCGGCTCACGCCTGGCGTGAGCATCGTGCCGGACACCGTGGCGATCCGCCGGGTCATCCCGCGCCTCCCCGGCGTACGGACGCTATCGTCGTCGGCCGCGGTGCACGCCGGGAACCGGAGAGCAGGCGGAGAACGGCCGCCCGTACTCGGGGCTCGGAGTCGATCGCCTGGAGCAGGGCCTCCACGAACTCTTCCTGCGACCTGGCTTGTTCGACGTCGCGGCGGCTCACCGAGCCCCGGGGCGCGACCCGCCGTTTCGGGGGTATCTCGTACACGGTCACCTGCCTTGCACGGAGAGCTGGAACGTGAGCGCGACGAATGGCCCGGTCAACGTCCAGGCGAGCCGGTAGGAGCCGCCAGAGACCAGCACCGCCCCCGTGGCCATCCCCTGTCCCACGCTGAACGTGGCAGTGCCAGCGGCTGTGATCGCAGCCGAGGAGCCGATCGTCTGCCAGACGCCGTTGGCGTCCTGCTGCTGGAGGCTGATAACGAGGTTCGTGCCGCCCGTGAAGGCTGTGACATTCACGCCGACAATCGCAGCAGCAACGTTGTTGGTCCACGTCTGCGCCGCGGTCGTCCCATTGGCCGTGCGGGACTGCGCGGCCTCGGAGTACAAGACGGCCGACGGCTGGACGACGGTGAAGACCGTGGGGCTGTTGGCGACGTTCACCGCACTCGGGGTGCCAGCGGCACCGATGACGTTGCCGTTGTTGTCAACCGGGGTGAACACTGGATTGGTGGGCACGGGGACCTCCCGTCAGGCAGGGGCGAGAACGCACCGGCAGTGCGGATGCTGCGGCAGTTCGGGGGCGCCGAGCAGGCTGTAGGGGCTGCCCGCCTCCGCGGCGAAGCAGCGCTCACACACCCGCTCGTCTCCCGCG
>NZ_JBFBBD010000186.1:0-1182 GCF_040689515.1 Streptomyces sp. NPDC051173 | reverse complement strand
CGTGACTCCTCCACCCCCTGAAGGGGGTGGCTTCTCGCTATGCCGGTTGAGCTTCGCGACGGACCAGCCCGGCCCGTAGAACGTTCAGGGCGCCCACCGTGTCCGCGTGTGCGTGGTGGCCGCAGGCGACGCAGTGGAACTTCTCCTGTGTGGGCCGGTTCTCCTTGGCGGTGTGCCCGCATGCGGGGCATCGCCGGGAGGTGTTGCGGGGGTCCACGGCCATCACTTCCCGTCCGGCGCTTTCAGCCTTGGCGTTCAGGATCGCGAGGAACACCCCCCATCCGGCATCAGCGATCGAGCGGTTCAGCCCGGCCTTGGACGCGGCCCCGTTGGGCAGGAAGCTGCCCGGCCGGCCGGGGTCGGGCTTCGGTGCAGGAGCCCGGCTCATGTTGCGGATCCTGAGGTCTTCGTGCGCGATGAAATCGTGTTCGCGTACGAGGCCGAGCGCGGTCTTGTGCGCGTGGTCCAGGCGCTGGCGGCCTGCCTTGCGGTGCAGTCGGGCGACCTTCTCCACGGCCTTGCGGCGGCGCTTGCTGCCGCGCTTGCACCGGCTGAGCGCTTGTTGCGCTTCTTCGAGCTTCGCGGCGGCCTTCCGGCCATGACGCGGGCTGGGCACGAAGTGGCCGTCCGAGTCGGCAAGGAAGCTGGCTATGCCAAGGTCGATGCCGACCACGCTGCCGGCCTGGGGCAACGGCTCGGGCGCGGCCTGCTCGGCGGTCAGGATGACGTACCAGCGCTTGCCCTCACGCTTGACGGAGACCGTCTTGACCCTGCCGGCCACCGGACGGTGCTGATGCACCTTGACGTGCCCGACACCTTGGAAGCGGACACGGGTGACGGGATCGTGCGGTGTGGCGTCCCAGCGGCAGCCGTCCCCGTCCCTGGGGAAGTCCACGGTGTCGAACCGGCCGATACCCCGAAAGCGCGGATAGCCGGGCTTCTCCCCGGTCTTGACGCGGCGGAAGAACGCGGCGAATGCCCTGTCCAGACGCCTGAGCGTCGCCTGCTGCGAGCTGAACGACCATCGGCCCTGACGCTCCGGGTCGAACGCCCGGATCTCTTTGAGCTGCGCCGACTGGTCCCCGTACCGGACGGTGGTCCTGGAGACGTGCCGGTAGGCATCGCGGCGTTCCCGCAAGGCGCCGTTGTAGAGCGAGCAGTGATCACGCAGCATCTCGCCGA
>NZ_JBFBBD010000185.1:0-1199 GCF_040689515.1 Streptomyces sp. NPDC051173 | reverse complement strand
CTGGTGTGGACGTCAACCTGCTCGACCAGCGCCCCGGCAGGATGCTCGGCGAGCCGGTCGATGCTCTTCTCGGTGCGGGTGATGGCCTTGACCTGCCAACGCAGCAGCCCGCTCGGGATCTCGCCGACCCAACCGGGAACCTCCTCACCGCGGCGCTCGAACTCGAGGACGAGGGTCTCGCGCAGGTAGCTGTGGCCGGTGGCTTCCAGCTCGGCCAGCGCAGTCAGCAGCCGCAGGTCGATGTCGCGCACCTGATGCTTCGGCCGGGCCCGCCGGTGATCGGCCAGCCCGGCGTGCGCGCCGGCGGCCGGGGCGGTCTCGGGCAGCTCGGCAGCGAGGTCGGGGAACAGCTCGGCGTAGCAGGCGCGGTGGATCTCGAAGTGCCGCCGCCCCAGCACGGAGGCGCGGACGCGGTGCTGACGCAGCATCCGCAGCTGCCCGTCCGGCCAGTCGGCGGTGAAGACCTCGATGAGGGAGCCGTCGCGGCGGTCCCGCAGCCGCAGCAGCGTGTTCCACGACGGCGCCGCGTCGGCCCGGTCGCCGGTGACTTCGGTGCTCAGCCCGCGATCCCCGGCGGTGTAGAGGCGGGCCAGGGCCAGCAGCGACCAGCGGGTCATCAGCCCGGGCGGCGGCGTGGCCGGCGCGGTGTGCCCGATGCCGTGGCGGGCCGCGGCGCGCCCGGCGGCGGTGAGGCGGACCCGGATCCGGTCGACCATCCCGAACGGGGGGACGTGGACCTGGTCGTAGGTGACGGTGATCAGCTTGCGGCGGCGCAGCGCGGCGAGCGTGGCCCCGGATCCGGTGTCGTGCTCGTCGCGGCGGCGGACCGCTTGCTGTACCGAGGTGTACCCGGCGATCTCCTTGGGCAGCTTGATGTCGTAGGTGACCTGCCGCCACTCCGCCGCCGGCGGCGTGGCCATGCGCTTCGCCGACATCTGCTTGATGTTCGCCTCGGCGGCCTGGTCGAACTCGAAAATCACCGACAGGTACAGCCGTTGCCGCTCGTTGAGCTCCGTCCACGCCCGCTCGGCAGCGCCGGTCACGTCGGCAACCCGGCGGACTTCAGCCGGGCCCCGGCTGTCGGGGAGCTGGTGCCGTTGATCATGCAGTTCGTCGTGGCGGCGTGGGGGGCGTGCCGGACGGCGCGCAGGTGTATCAGTTCCGGCCGCCGCGCGACGAGTTCACGGGAGTGCGCCCAG
>NZ_JBFBBD010000184.1:0-1224 GCF_040689515.1 Streptomyces sp. NPDC051173 | reverse complement strand
CAGGCGCGCGAACTGCTGGAGCACCGCAGCCCGTCCGCCGTCGCCGACCGCATCATCTCTTCGGCGGCTTCTTCGCCGCGTGCGGACCGCTGTGGGTTGGGCTGCTCCTGCCGCGCGAAGGCCGCACGCCGGCAGAGCAAGATATGGGATAAGACCAACTTATGGACTGAGCTTAACGCTGTTCAGCCGTCGCTACCGGCGAGCGGAAAGCCGATCGAGACCGCCCGGGTGCGCCTCTCCCAGCGCCGCCATCGCGCGCACCAGGTGCTCGTAGATCGAGCGGTGATCCCAATGCCGGGCGCTCGTGATCGAGGCCGGCCTGCGCAGCTGCTGCGCAAGCTCGTCGAGCATCGCGTTCCACCCCCGCGGGTCCGTCGGCACCCGCGGGCCGCGTGGCGCGACCGTCCGCGTCAACGTCTGCTCCCGCACCTCGACCACCGGCGCCGGCAGTTCCTTGCCCAGCTGCTCGGCGGCCCGCCGGATCGCCCACGCCCGCGTCCGGCACGTCGCGTCGCAGTACCGCCGCGGCCGTCCCCGGCCGTACTGCACGATCGCCCGCCCGCACGCTCCGCACGTCTTCGGATTCGTCCGCTCGGTCGTCGTCGACCGCACCGTCGTCGTGTCCGCCTCACCCATCGAACCGATCCCTCGCTTCCGTCACAACGAAATCCCCTCGCCTTCGACGGTAGCGAAATTCGCGACCCGAATCCGGTCATCACGAACGCCAAGATCAACAACTTTGAGCTAAGGTATCGACACGATACGTGACTTTCGTTTTGACGAATTCTTACGGCGCAATCTGCGCGCCGTTGCCCGCCGCCCGCGGCCCGGCGCGTCGGCGAAGAGGGCGACCCTACCCCTCCCCGACCACCGCCCAACCCGCACCTTCACCCCTGCCCACCAGCCCCTACCGACCCGCCGCCTCACCCCGCCCGCCGGCCACCCTCACCCGGCACGCCAACCCCGCCACGGCCACCACCGCCACACCACCCCAATCCTGCACAGCACCTCTTGCAAGAGTTTTGACCCGGGTTTCGTGCTGACGAAAAGTGTCGCAGATACCTTAGACCACTCGATTCTGTGTTGACGAAAAGAACCGCGCCGAGTGCAGAGCAAGATATGCAGGAAGGCCTACGGCCTCACCGAACCGGACCTGACCGACGCGGGCCGCCTCCTGCGCAGCACCTTCCACGGCTACATCCACCTGGAGCTCAGCGGCGGCTT
>NZ_JBFBBD010000183.1:0-1230 GCF_040689515.1 Streptomyces sp. NPDC051173 | reverse complement strand
CGTGCGCAAGGTGCTCATCGCCAACCGTGGCGAAATCGCTGTCCGCGTCGCTCGTGCATGCCGGGACGCCGGGATCGGAAGTGTGGCGGTCTACGCCGGTCCGGACCGGGACGCGGTGCACGTCCGTGTCGCCGACGAGGCGTACGCGCTGGGCGGTGACACCCCCGCGACGAGCTACCTCGACGTGGCCAAGGTGCTCGCCGCCGCAGCCGAGTCCGGCGCGGACGCCGTCCACCCCGGATACGGATTCCTGTCCGAGAACGCGGAGTTCGCCCAGGCCGTCCTCGACGCCGGACTGACCTGGATCGGCCCCCCGCCGCAGGCGATCCGCGACCTCGGCGACAAAGTGGCGGCCCGTCACATCGCCCAGAGGGCCGGCGCACCGCTGGTCGCCGGCACCCCCGACCCCGTCTCCGGGGCGGAGGAGGTCGTGGCCTTCGCTCAGGAACACGGCCTGCCCATCGCGATCAAGGCCGCCTTCGGCGGCGGCGGACGCGGCCTGAAGGTCGCCCGCACCCTCGACGAGGTCCCCGAGCTCTACGACTCCGCCGTCCGCGAGGCCGTGGCCGCCTTCGGCCGCGGCGAATGCTTCGTCGAGCGCTACCTCGACCGGCCCCGCCACGTCGAGACCCAGTGCCTGGCCGACAAACACGGCAACGTCGTCGTCGTGTCGACACGCGACTGCTCCCTCCAGCGCCGCCACCAGAAACTCGTCGAGGAAGCCCCCGCCCCCTTCCTCACGCAGGAGCAGAACGCCGAGCTCTACCGCGCCTCCAAGGCCATCCTCCGCGAGGCCGGCTACGAGGGCGCGGGCACCTGCGAGTTCCTCGTCGGCCAGGACGGCACCATCTCCTTCCTCGAGGTCAACACCCGCCTCCAGGTCGAGCACCCCGTCACCGAAGAGGTCACCGGCATCGACCTCGTGCGGGAGATGTTCCGCATCGCCGACGGCGAGGAACTCGGCTACGAAGACCCGCCCCTGCGCGGCCACTCCTTCGAGTTCCGCATCAACGGCGAGGACCCGGGCCGCAACTTCCTGCCCGCCCCCGGCACCGTCACCCGCTTCGAGGCCCCCACCGGCCCCGGCGTCCGCCTCGACGCCGGAGTCGAGACCGGCTCCGTCATCGGCCCCGCCTGGGACTCCCTCCTCGCCAAACTGATCGTCACCGGCGCCACCCGCGAACAGGCCCTCCAGCGCGCCCACCGCGCCCTGGGCGAGTTCACCGTCGA
>NZ_JBFBBD010000182.1:0-1244 GCF_040689515.1 Streptomyces sp. NPDC051173 | reverse complement strand
GCCTGGTACAGGCGGATGTTGAAGACGGCCTGCTCGTAGGTGGAGTTGCCGATCGGGCGGGCGCCGCCGTCGACGACGCCGCCGGAGTCCGGCCGGGCTGTGCGCCGGTTGAAGAAGTACTGCGTGGAATTCCACTGCCTGGACGGGATCGCCGCGAGCAGGGGCGCGTAGCGGCGCTGGTACTCCAGCAGCAGCGGGCTGATCGCCTTGGGGATGAGCGGGGAGACTGCGCCCGCCGTGGTGATGGCCTCTTCGAGCTCAGTAGGCACGGAGGCTCCTCCTCTGCATGCGAAAGCCCCACGCGGTATCAGGCGCGTGGGGCTTGTGGTGGTGGGTGGTGCGGAAGGCTCCCGTCGGTGAGGGCCTTGAGGGAGGTGCTGCCTGCCTACTGGGCGGGCTGGGGGGTGCGGCCGAAGGCGCCGAGGAGGATCTCGGCACGGTCCTTGTAGAGATCGTCGGGGGTCTGGTCCGTGCCGCCGGTCTGGTCGTTCTCGTGGACGCGGTAGCCCTGGCGGGGCGGGAGCCCGTTCTCGCGGAGGAGCTCCTCACGGAGTTCGTCGCGCTGCCTGGCGAGGGCTTCGGTGAGCTTGGTGTCGAAGGCGGCTTCGAGCTCGGCCGCAGTCTCCTTGAGGGCCTTCTTGCCGCTCTTGGACGCGCTCACGGGGGCCGGTGCGCTGGTCTCCGAGGCTTCCTGCTTCCGCTCAGACGCCTTCTCGGTGACGGCGGCGAGGACCGGGGCGAGGTTCTCCTGAAGGGCTCCCGCGAAGATCGCGCCCAGGGCGGCGATGTCGGCGTCGGTGAGGGACCGGGCGGGGGCCGCCGTGGTCTCGTCGGTCGGGGTGGGCTCGCCCATGGCGGCCTCCTCCTCAGTATTGGTGGTGGCCGCGCCTCGGTCGGGCGGGGCAGTTGGGGTGAGGGCTTCCGTGACCGGTTCGCTGATAGTGGTCTCGGCGGTCGGCTGGACGGCGAGGGGAGCGGACTCACCACCGCTGTTCACGTCGCCGTCGGTGTCAGCGTTCGGGGCGCCGTCCACGTCGATGTCTGCGTCCATGTCCGGGTCCATGGTCTGGAGGGCGTCCACAGCCGCGGCCATCGCGGCGGCGGTGATGACACGGAGTTCGCCCGGGTCGATGCCGCAGGCCCGCATCGTCAGGGAGATCGGCCCGTTGTAGGCGTCGATGCAGAACCCGGCCCCGCCACCGGGGCCGTCGGGATAGAACTCGCGGATCTCCCCGAGCCGGGTG
>NZ_JBFBBD010000181.1:0-1253 GCF_040689515.1 Streptomyces sp. NPDC051173 | reverse complement strand
TCGCCGGGTCGTCGCCGCTGTGCAAGGACGGTTCGCCGGAGGCGAGCGCGCGGGCCGGCGGGGAGTGCGGCGGGCTGGGGCGGGCCTCGGCCGGGTACGGGCTCCGCGACGCGGACTTCTCGTGCGAGCGGTGGGCCCTCCATGCTACGGGCCTGCTCGCCCGCGGCTTCGAGGTGACCATCGACGCCACCTCGACAACCGCACGGGAGCGCTCGAACTGGCTCGCGATCGCCACCGCCCACCAGGCGCCGGCGATCGCCGTGATCGTGCGGACCCCACCGGAGACCGCCCGCGAGCGCAACGCCGCCCGCGAACGGCCCGTGCCCACCGACGTCGTCGACGCCATGGCCACCCGCGTCACCGCCCTCACCGTCGACGACCTGCTCGACGAGGGTTTCGCCCACGTCACCGAACACACCACCGCAGCCCAGGAGGAACCCCGCCGTGCCTGAACCCGCCCTGCTCGACATCGCCGGGATGCTCGAAGAGCTGAGGCTCGGCCCGCTGACCGTGGACATCGTGGCCGGGCCCGGCGGCGAGGGCCACGCACTGCAGATCGAGCTCGAAGGGCCGGCCCCCGCGCCGCGGCTGGCCCGCTTCACCGAGCTGCTGACCTTCGTCGACGCCGTCATCGGCAAGTTCCACGACAGCGACACCACGGTGCGGCTCACCGCCCGCGGCCGTGCCCCCCACGGCGTTCCCGTGCTGGTCGTAGCCACCTTCGACGAGCGCCAGGACGCCGACGTCGTCGCGCGCATCAACGCCGAGCTCGGTCGCGCGATCGCCCGCAAGGACGTCGCCGGCCTGCTCACACGCCTCGCCGAGCTCCAGACCACCGCCCACGCCTGACCAGGGGAGACCCGTCCATGTCCGACATCGAGACCTGGCCCGAAGGGGCCGACGACCCGATCGAGGAGAAGACCAGCACCTCCGGCGGCACCTGGCCCCAGCTGCACCGGCGGCTGCTGCCCGCTGTCGTTCTGGCGGCCGGCCTGACCGCCGCCTGCTACCCCGGCTACGCCACCACGACGTCGTCGACCAGCCCGGCCGCGTCGGTCACCAGCTCGTCGACGAGCCCCACCGCAGCCGCCGCGCTGCTGGCCACGCTGCGCATCGCGGCCGAAGATACGGGGGTGCACTACCGCCGCGAGGACTGGAGTCTGATGCAGGAGGGCAGCGAAGGGGAGGCCGGGCGCGCCCGTGCGGAGCTGCGGGAGATGGTGAACATCTCACGGCAGGCGCTCGCCGATGTG
>NZ_JBFBBD010000180.1:0-1314 GCF_040689515.1 Streptomyces sp. NPDC051173 | reverse complement strand
GCCGTTCTGGGCTCGGATCCGCGCGGCGTACCCGGGCGAGTACCTTCTCGGCGCCCGTCAGCACCTCGGGTGCCAGCACTTGCTGTTCTGAGCCCGCCCACGGTCGCAGCTCTTCCCCGCGGGTTGATGTCCGATGGCCCGGCGGCAAGGTGGGGGGAGTCCTTGCCACCGGGCCGATCGCGGCTTGATGTGCCGCTCACGGGAAGACGTCCCGCGCTCCGCGGGTGTTACTGACTGTCGCCAACGGGCCCGCCGGGGGTGAGGTCGGCTTCGGCGAGGCCGGGGCAGGGCCCTCCGGTGCCCAGCACGGCGGCGGTGTGGGTATGCCATCGTCTCGGCGCAGGCTCTTTACCGGTCGTACCCGCTCGTCGAACCACAGCTCGACGCTCGCGATCGGCGGTGCTTCCTCCTCGCGCGGCGCGACCTGCAGACGCCAGGTGGCTGCGGGACCGCCGCGCTGGGCGAACCAGTCCCGCAGCAGCTGTTCGAGGTCAACGCCGTCTGGCGGGCCGCCGAGCAGCCCGCTCTGGGGTGACCAGTACTCGCCGTTGCACAGGAAGTCGATGTCCCACCGGTAGGCGGGGCCGTCCCCGACCGGCGGGCACCACGAGGGTCGTGTCCACGTCGAAGCCATGACACCGAATCGAACGCCCGTTCTATCGCCGACGCAAGGTCAGACGTGAGCGTGTTCCCTCACCCGCAAGTCGGGGGTCACATCGGTAGGGCAGTAGTAGCCCGTGACCAGCGCCAAGCCAGCTGATCGCCCCTACCCCTCTAGCGGGCAGTTCGATTGGAAGGTCGAGAGGAAGCCGGAGAAGAAACCGGGGAGGCGGCGCTGGGTTCGGCCGTTGATCGGGCGGACGTCGTCATGCAGGAGAAGGGCCGGCCAGCTCGCGCAGGCGCCGCGCCGCCCACTCCAGCCCGGCGATCATCGTGTCCAGCTCGTCGTCTCCGGTGATGCGGATCGTGCCACCGCTGGCGTCATCAGCGGGTTCGAAGACGACCGCGCCTGAGTAGTCCGGCGTCGTCACCGTGACGGCGTGCTGACTGCCGTCGCCGCCTTCGAATCCGGAGGTCTCGACGGCCACGTTAATCGTGATGGCCAAGCCACCGAATGACTTGCGATCACCCTGCACACCCACGAGTTCGCAGCCTCTCCCGAGTCACCTTCTGTTGCCGATCTACAACGTACCGCGCCGAAGGCCCGGTGATCTTCGTTATCAGGACGCCGGTGAGGATCGTCCCCGGGCCGTTCGGCAGGAATCCCCCGTGCGAGGTGAGGTTCGAAATCCCCGCGGTGTCGCTGTGCGCGCC
>NZ_JBFBBD010000179.1:0-1315 GCF_040689515.1 Streptomyces sp. NPDC051173 | reverse complement strand
ACAGCGGTCTGGTACAGATGCTGGAAGACCTTGTCATTGAGCGCGAACACCTCAAGACGACCGTCAGGAGCCTTCTCCATCTTCACCCGACTGCCCGCCGGACCACCGCCCGAGGACTCCCAACCCGACCAACCACCGTTGGGAGCCGTCTGATACCGATGGAACACCCCCGCCGACCCCGAAGCGAACACCTCGATACGGCCATCGGCGTTGACCCCCGCGGCCACGGTGTTCCCGCCCGTACCGAACGCCTCCCAATCGGACCAGGCGCCTGACGGAGACAGCTGATAGCGGTGCTGGGCGACATCACCGTTGATCGCGAAGGCCTCCAAGCGGCCGTCGGCGTTCGGCGCGATCGCGAGCTGCGCGTTACCCGGACCACCCACCTTCTCCCACTCCGACCAACTGCCGTTCACCTGCGACTGCCAGGCATGGAACACACCGTCGGAACCCGCCGCGAACACCTCGAGACGACCGTCCGCCGACCGCGCCGACACCACCCGCCCCGACTCCTGCGGATACACCAACGGCGCGGGTCCCGTGCCCGGGTTCCCGAGACGTGCCACCGCGGCGCGTGCCTCGTCCATGTGCCGCAAGTGAGCGCCCTCGTTGTACGTGGACCACGGCTCCCAGTTCGTCCCCTGGTTGGAGATACGGAACGCCGCGTTCGCGTTGCACTGGGCGTCGTAGGCGCAGGCGTCGTCGACATCCTTGTGCCAGTAGTCGTTGATCTGCCACAGCCCGCGGTCGGTCGACGCGGGGGTGTTGCCCGTCGTGTTGTGCGCGGCCGGGTTGCAGCTGGACTCGGCCAGCGCGACGGCGACGGCGAGTTCCAGGGACTGCCCGCGGAACCCGGCGTTGTAGCCGACCTGGGCACAAAGGTCGCTCGGGTCGGCCTGCGCCGGTGAGGCGCCGACGACCATGCCCGCCGCGACGAGCAGCGAAGCGAGTACGGACAGGACGATGCGGTGGGGAGCGCGTCGTACCGGCGAGGGCGTTCCCGCTCGCCGGACGCGCCGAATTCTTGGCAACTGCTGCCCCTTCAGGTGGTGAGTCATGTGATGGGGGGACCTGAGGTGCTGTTGACCCAGACCCACTCGGACCAGGTGCTGAAGCCGGTCTGCCACTTGTGGTAGACCCCGGCCCTGCTGGTCCCGAAGACCTCGATGCGGCCGTCGGCGTTGGTGGCGGCGTTGATCCCGGTGCCGCCGGTGCCGAATGTGTCCCAGTCGCCGTAGGGAGCGTTCACGCCCTTCTGCCACATGTGCATGGCGACATCACCGTTGATGGCGAACACCTCCACCCGCCCATCGGC
>NZ_JBFBBD010000178.1:0-1315 GCF_040689515.1 Streptomyces sp. NPDC051173 | reverse complement strand
GTGCCGTTCCGGCTCCTGTTCGAAACACTGGCCGGCCCCGTGGCACAGCCGATCACGCCAGGGGTGCGCTACCGCTGCTGGCGCACGGTCGCCTTCGACGGATGCAGCTCCACCAAGGCTCCTGACCGGCCGCGCGTCTGCGCCTGGCTCGGCAAGCACAAGCACCGCTACGGCACGGACGGATATCCGATGCTCAAGATCATGGTGCTGTGCGAGACCGGGACCCGGGCCCTGCTCGGTGCGGTCTTCGGCCCGACGCCGGAGAAGGAGACCGGCTACGCCGAGCAACTGCTGCCGCTGCTGGACGACGGCATGCTGCTGCTGAACGACCGGGGCTTCGACTCCGACGACTTCCTCGCGAAGGCCGCCGCCACCGGCGCACAACTGCTGGTGCGGCTGAAGGGAACCCGGACACCCGCCCGCTGGGCACTGCTGCCGGACGGGTCGTTCCTGACCAGGATCAACGGGACCCGGCTGAGGATCATCGACGCGCACATCGTGGTGACAACGGCCAAAGGGCTGCGGCTGAACGGTCACTACCGTCTGGCCACCACGTTGACCGACCACCGCCGCTACCCCGCCTCCGATTTGGTGGAGCTCTACCACGAACGCTGGGAGATCGAGTCGGCGTTCTATTCACTCCGTCACACGTTGCAGCGCGGCCTGGTGCTGCGCTCGCAGGACGCGGCAGGACTCCAACAGGAGCTCTGGGCTCACCTGACCGTCTATCAGGCACTGCGCCGGGCCATGGTCGAGGCTGTCGAGACGGTCCCCGGCACGGACCCGGACCGGGCTTCCTTCACCATCGCCCTGGAGACAGTCAAGGATCAGCTCGTCGCCGCGACCGATGTGCTGCCCGATTCCGGACCGGGCCGCATCACAACGGCCCTGCTGCACGATCTCCTCCCGTCCCGCCGGGCCCGCGTCAATCCGCGTCGCGTCAAGTGCCCGATCTCCCGCTATGCCGCCCCGCCCGACCAGGCACAGGTCCTCGGGGCCTCAAGGATCACCGACATCGCGGTCACGGTGCGTTCGTCCGCTGAGAACAGTCGTGATGGGCGTCGTGACCGCACTCTGCAACTGCTGCGAACCGACCCTCTACGCGGCTGGCGCGCATGCGAAATCGCCCGCGGAATCGGACTGGACGACGCCCAAGGACTACGTGCGGAACTGGGGCGCTGGGTTCGCGAGGGCATCCTTCGCCGCACCGGACGAGGCATCTACATCCTCGAACCCGAGTGGATCACGCTCGACCTCAAGCACCCCGTCACCCCACCCTTGACAACGCCGGCTCGCCCTTAACTCCGTGGTCTTG
>NZ_JBFBBD010000177.1:0-1336 GCF_040689515.1 Streptomyces sp. NPDC051173 | reverse complement strand
CAGGGCTGATTCAAAGTCCTGGTGATCATGTGGTGGTGCAGGTCAGGGCAGGCCGATGAGGTCGAGTGGGCGGGTGAAGGGGTGGTAGGAGACCTCGCGCAGGCCCGCGGCGATGTTGCGGTGTCCGGCCGCGCGGAGGGTGTTGATAGCCAGGTTCCGCAGCGTGGCCATGTTCTCCGGGCCGTGCCCGGTGTGGATCTTCGAGGCGTCCTCAGCGAAAGTGGTGTCGCGTACGAAGTGCAGCCGGTTCTCGATCACCCACTGTGACCGGGCCAGGCGCCCGATCCGGAGCGGTGATGCCTCACGCGCGGTGAGATCGGTGAGCGCGTAGACGGTCTGGCGGGTGACCTTCCCGGATTTCAGGTCGGTGCGGTGCCGCAGGATGCGGGCGGCCTGCACGGCGTGCGGGAAGTCGAGCCCCAGGCCGGTGACGGTCAGACATCTGGTGGCCCGGGTCTCCTTGCGGCCGTGGCCGGCCTCTCGGTCATAACGCCGGGCAGTCACCTCCTTCCACGGCAATGCCCGCAGTTGCGTGAACAGCGTCGGCTGGTTGGCCTTGACCACCAGCAGGTAGTGCGCCTGCTTCTGCTCGACCAGGAACCGGGCGTGCCCGCGCTGGGTGTGCAGGGCATCGGCGGTGACCACGACACCGGCCAGATCGAAGGGCGCCAGCAGTCGCGTGAACGCGGTGATTTCATTCGTCTTGTCCGGTACTCGCAGCTGGCTGACGGTCTGCCCACCGCCGGAGACAGCGGCCAGCAGATGCGTCGCCGGGGCGGCGGCGGTGCGTGAGCCGCGGGCGGTCTTGCCGTCCACGGCCAGGCTCGCAACGGTGGACGGGTCGGCGCCGAGCAGGTCGGCGAGTCCCCCGGGACACACGGCGAGCAGGACGCGCCGGATGGTCGAGGTGCTGGGCGCGCGGCGGACAGCGAGCGGCCCGGCTTCGCGGATGCCGAGCCGGGCGAGGGTGTCCTGCGGTGCGTTGCGGACCCACTGGCCGATCGCGAAGTAGGAGCGGGCTCCGGCCAGGACCGCGCATGCGGCGGTCAGCAACACCGACACCAGAGGGTGACGTCGTCCACGGCGCTTGCGCGGGTCCGGCAGCATCCGCAGCCGGCCGTCCAGATTCGGGACCTCACGGTGTTGACGCGTGGGCGACTTGATCAGGCAGACGGTGGCAGACTGGCGGCACATCGAAGCTCCGGGTGTTCAGGGCGACTTGAGAGGTCACCCCGTCAACCGGAGCTTCGTTGTGTTCGTAGCGACGCCCCGACGGATCGTCACCCCGTTGTGACCAGCACTTCCGCGTGATCACCAGGACTTTGAATCAGCCCTG
>NZ_JBFBBD010000176.1:0-1359 GCF_040689515.1 Streptomyces sp. NPDC051173 | reverse complement strand
TATGGCCAGGGCAAGAACGCCCGCTACAACGTCATGGACATCAACCCCGCTGTTCGCGACGAGGACGGCAACGTCGTCACGCCGACTCCCGCCCCGCCCGTCGTCGGCCGGCACCGGATCACCGACGCCGCTTGATCTCCTCGCGGACCGGAGCACCATGGCGGCAGGTCCGCCCGCGAGGAACCGTGCCTGCCATGTGGGGGCAGGCCCGGGATGTGCGCCTTTCGACCCCCGTCGGCGCACACCCCGTCGGTCCGCCCGGCCTCGTCGCGGTCGGGCGGACCGCCCGGGCGGCCGGTACTGGGCCGAGTAGCCCAACCACCGTCCAGCCGGCCTGATCTCCGGCCGATGAAGGCGAGGTGCCCATGCGCCGTCTCGCCACGATCGTCGTCGCCGCAGCCTCCCTGCTCGCTGGAAGCGTCACTCCCGCGTACCCGGCAGCGCCGGGCTGGCACCTGCGGTTCGCCGATGATTTCGACACCGCCGTGCCGCCCGGATCGTTCACTGGCTGCAACCACCACCCGGACACTCCCCGCGCCTACTGCACCGGCCTTTCGGGGGCGATGCGGGCCACCTGGTGGGCGTATCCGAAGGGCTGGCCGGACACAGCGACCCAGCGGGGCTATCCGGTCGGCGGCTTCTACGACCCGGCCACCACCTTGTCCGTCTCCGGCGGGCAGCTGCATATCCGGCTGTGGCGCGGCCCCACGAGCGGCGTCCACTCGGCGACGGTGGTGCCGAAGGCATTGATGGGGCAGCGGTACGGACGGTACGAGGAGCGGTGGCGCGTCAGCAAGGCCGCCGTCGGCTACAAGTCGGCGCACCTGCTGTGGCCGGTGAACAACGACGGCTGTTCGGAGATCGATTTCCCGGAACTCGAATGGGACACCACAGTCGCGGCGTTCGCTCATCCGTCGACGTGCGCCCAGCAGGTCCACGTCGACACCGGAGCCCGGTGGACGTCCTGGCACACCACCGTCATCGAATGGCGACCGGGCGACCTGCGGTTCTACCTCGACGGCACCCAGGCCGCCCACACCACCAAAGGCGTCCCAGCGATTCCCATGACGTGGGACATCCAGAACGAATCCGCCCTCAACGGCGAGAACGCCGCCCCCAACAGCTCCGCCCAGATGGACATCGACTACGTCCGCGGCTGGACCTGGAACTGACCACGCCCTCACCCACCAGGAGATGCGCATGTCTGTGCTCGTCGACAAGCTCCACGCACTCATCGGCCGCTTCACCACCATCGGCAAGAAGGACATCGAGGAGGTCGTCACCGCCGTGACCGAACACCTGGTGCCTCTGCTGGCGGAGGCTCGTGCCGAACTCGTCGCCGACATAGGGCAGATCGTC
>NZ_JBFBBD010000175.1:0-1416 GCF_040689515.1 Streptomyces sp. NPDC051173 | reverse complement strand
AGGGTCCGCTCGTCGAAGATGAGGAGCTGGTACTGGCCGCCCTGCCGTCGGGTGGCGTCCTGGATGCTCTCCGCGTACCGGAACATGATCAGCGAGCCGTTGCTGAACCGTAGTTCGAACTCGGTGCCGTTCCACCGCGCCCCGACCGCACTGGCGAAACCGGTCTGCGCGAGCTCCGCGATCAACGACTCTTTGAGCTCACCGTAGGTGCGGCGGAACGCCCCGACCCGAAGGCCTGGGTAACGCACGCACTGCCGGATCGCCTCCAGTACCAAGGACTTGGTCTTTCCGCCACCTGCGGAGCCGCCGAAGAGGACATCGAACTCGGTGGCGTTGTGGAACTCCTGCTGCTTGGGTGTCGGCACGTAGCCGAGATCCGTGAACACGTCCGGCGGGGGCTCTTCGAGAAGGTCCGCTGCGCGGAGAAGGGCATCCACAGCTGGCCTCCGTTCAGGAGATCGAGCGGAGCCTCCGTGCGGCCACCTGCCGGGCTTCCGTCGCCGCGGGACCGGTGATCCCGGCGTGGGCCAGGGCCGCGTCGATCGCCTTGATGACCGTCTCGGCCTGCTTCTGGGAGATGGCGGCGAGGCGCTCGTCGATGTTCAGGCGGGCGATCGACCCCAGGATCGCGCCGGCTCGGTCCATGGCCCGTTCGTAGAGAAGGACTTCCGCGCGGATCTGCTCGCCCACGTTCCCGGTGCCTTCGTAGCGGATGTCCGAGAGTTCGTTGACCCGCTCAGCGAGGGCGTTTTTGAATCCGAGAACTTCCCCGGCGAGCCTGGACAGGGCCGTGAGGGGGTTGTCGACGGGGTCCGCGCCGAGCGTGGCCAGGGTTCTCCGGGCTTGGGCTTCCACCGATGCCTCCGCTCGTCTCCGCTCGGCTGCGGCCTTCGACCGCTTGTTGCTGCCGCCGTGGTACCGGCACACGGGGAGATCCCTCAGCGCCCAATTCGTGCAGCGTTCGCCGTCGCCGCTGCGGTGAGCGGTGCACTGCCGGTCGGACCCGGGGGCGGTGAGGGGGCGGAGGCCAGCATGCAGGGCACAAGTGTCGTGGCCCGGCCGGGCCCGCATGGAGCAGCGGCGTTCGGGCATATCACCCCGGGCCGGGCAAATGGTGGTGCACCGAAGATGATCCGGTGCCGGGCGCCTGGGCATCGCTCACCCCCTGGTCGTCCACTCCGGGGGCAGAGCGTCGGGACGGCCCTCCGGATGCGGGACGGGGTCGGGCACCAGTGCTGGCTCGGGTGTGCAGTTGCAGCCGGGCAGGTCCTGCGTGTCCGGCGCGGTACACGTGCTGTGGTGGATGAGGGCCGCAGGCTCAAGGGTGATGGCGTGCGTGGCGCAGGCGTAGACCGGGGTGGTGCAGTCGTCGGCCTGTGGCAGGGGCCCGAAGTCGGGAGCCGGCTGT
This sequence comes from Streptomyces sp. NPDC051173, assembly GCF_040689515.1. Taxonomy (NCBI): domain Bacteria; kingdom Bacillati; phylum Actinomycetota; class Actinomycetes; order Kitasatosporales; family Streptomycetaceae; genus Streptomyces; species Streptomyces sp. NPDC051173. The sequence continues at coordinate 8 of NZ_JBFBBD010000175.1, read as the reverse complement.
TGTGGGTC
>NZ_JBFBBD010000174.1:0-1425 GCF_040689515.1 Streptomyces sp. NPDC051173 | reverse complement strand
GACCGCGAGCAGGACCAGCAGCGTCCAGCCGACGATCCCGATCCTCCGGCGCCGCGGGTCGCGCCCCTGGTGCCATGCGCCGGCCTCGTGCGGTGCGTCCAGCGCGTCGGCCAGGCACTCGGACCGGACCGGGCACTGCGCGCACACGGCCTTGGCCTGCGCGATCGCCCGCTGGTTGCGGGCGCTGGACGTCGAGCCGACCGGGAAGAACACGTCGGCCTGGCGACCCGCGATCTCCGGCGCGATGTTGATCAGGTTGGCCGTCGAGCACGCCGACGCCTCACGCCAATCGCTGCTGGTGGTGTTCACGCGACACCCCCGATCGCGTTGCGCAGCACCCGGGCCGTGGTCCGCCGCTCCCGGCGCACCCCCAGCTCGTTGCGCGTCGGCCACGTGCCCGGCAGCACCGCGTCCGTCAGATCCGCGTAGACGTCGACCTGGGTGTCGAACCCCGCCAGCACCTCGTCGAGAGCGTCGATCACCGGCCGCCGGTACGAACCGAGCACCGGCCCCGGACCGGCCTCGCCGCGAAGCTGACCGCGGGTCCGATCCAGCTGCGCCGTCTGCAGCTCCATCCGGGCGTGCGCGAGCAGCTGCTCATCGCTCAGCTCGGCGTCGCCGTACGGCTCGAGGTCTACCTCGACATGGGAGGTCACCTGCACGACCGGTTCGCCGGAACGAACCAGCAAGCCCGCCAGTCCTACCGCCTCACCTGCGATAACGTCATACATCGGGTCGGTCTCCTAACTCGTCTGGCCCACACGGCCCTCGCCGGTCGCCTCCGGCGGGGGCTCTTCGCGGTTCAAATCTCTGTACCAACAGAGCCAACAGAACCTATGTTGGTACAGAGATGCCAAAAGATCAATAGCCCGTGTAGGGTTTGACCCAACAAAGATCACGAGAGGACACGACGTGGCAGATGGCCGGCCGCGGTGGCGGATCGTCTACGACGACCTGCGCGCACGCATTGACCAGGGAGAACTGGCTCCAGGCGACAAGGTGCCGCCCGAGCTGACGCTGGTCGAGCAGTACGGATTCAGTCGCAACAGCGTGCGCACGGCCATCGGCCGACTGGAGCAGGAAGGGCTGATCAGCGAAGGCGCAGGTTCACTCGGCAGGACGGTCCGCAGGCGCGAGCTGATCAAGTTCAACCTGTCCCGCTTCGAACTCGGCGCCTACAGCGACGATCCCATCAACAAGATCGACCAGTGGGAAGCAGACGCGCAAAGCGAAGGCTGGAACACCCGCCAGGTAGTCCAGAGCGTCGCCGAACTCCCCGCCCCCGAAGAAGTCGCCCGCTACCTTCGCGTCGACCCGGGAACGCGGCTGGTTCGCCGCCGCCGACTGCGGTACGTCAGCCGCGACCGAGTACCCGAGATGCTCGCGATGATCGCCGACACATGGACCCCTCTGGACATCGCCCAC
>NZ_JBFBBD010000173.1:0-1484 GCF_040689515.1 Streptomyces sp. NPDC051173 | reverse complement strand
GGTCTCCTACCACCCCTTCACCCGCCCACTCGACCTCATCGGCCTGCCCTGACCTGCACCACCACATGATCACCAGGACTTTGAATCAGCCCTGTAGGTTCGCCCCATCCGGGCGAATGGCGGGGGTTCGGACTTAGTACTGCAACGACACTCCGTGACGTCCTCTGCGTTTGTAGTGACTGATGCGGGCTCGGGCTTGGCTTCTTCTGCGCCATAGCGACCAGGCGATGACGTGATGGACGGCATGGCGGACGGGAAAGGAAATGCGGTTGAAGAGCCGCCGGGCCTCGTTCATGGTCACGGGTATGAGGGACCGGTCGCTACCGGTGTCAGGATCCCCTTTTTTGCCTCCGCTCGCAGGACGGCGAGGAAGGCGAGGGCGGCCATGGAGAGAGTTATGTGCCGGTACCAGGCTGTGTGGCCGCGGACTTGGTAGTGGTCGAGTCCAGTCTCGTTCTTCGCTGTCTGGAAGCATTCCTCGACCATCCACCGGGATCCTGCGACGGACACGAGTTCCTCAAGGGAAGTCCCGGCCGGGCAGAAGCAGATGTAGTAAGCGATGTCCGTGTCGTCTGTGAGGCTGCGCCGCGCAAGGAGCCAGTGGTCCCAGCCCGCCCGCCGCCAGGGCCGGATAGCGGCTGTTGCCCAGTCGTACTCGCGCGGGCCATGAGCACCGTCACCGCAGCTCAGACGTGTCCAGGCGTCGTCGGGCAGTTGACTGACCAGTTCATGGGCCCGGGCCTGCCCGAAGAATTCCATGGTCATGACCATCTGCGATTTCGGGACTGCGAGGACATGAGGGATGTCGTGTTCTTCCAGCCACAACCGGATGCGACTCACCTGGCCGTAGAGTTCATCGGCGGTCACCCAGCCGAAGGGTGTCCCGGAGGCCACCGCGCGCTTGAGCATGCGCAGGCCCAGGTCCGGTTTGGTGGCGAACTCGACATCGTCGCCGATGCCAGCTGACCGGCAGCGCTCACGATCCGATGTCCAGGCTTTCGGCAGGTACAGCTCGCAGTCGATAAGCGCCCGGCCCTTGCTCGATCCGTAGGCCAAGAAGACCCCAACCTGGGAATTCTCGATCCGGCCAGCCGTCCCGGAATACTGCCGGGCCACGCCCGCAGACCGGACGCCCTTCTTCAGGAATCCCGTCTCGTCGAGAATGAGAATTCCCCGCTCGGGATCTCCGATGTGCTCCACCACCGCGTCGCGGACGTCGTCACGCACAGCGTCGGCATCCCACAGGTAGTGGTTCAGCAGACGCTGCATGCCCTGAGGGCCGGTGTCACCGGCGGCCTCGGCCAGTGTCCAGCCGTTCTTCCGCTCGCTCTCTCCGAGCAGTCCCCGCAGGTAGGACACCATCCGCTGACGGCGGCCGTGGCGCAGCTTGGTTCTGATCCACTTCTTGTGGAGCAGTGACGCGGCGTCACAGGGGGCTGGCAGAATGGGTATTCGTGTGACTGCAGCGAGCTCTGGACGGCCTT
>NZ_JBFBBD010000172.1:0-1615 GCF_040689515.1 Streptomyces sp. NPDC051173 | reverse complement strand
CCTACGCCCACCAGGACATTCCTTTCGAGCGCCTCGTCGAGGAACTCAACCCCACCCGCACCACCGCACACCACCCCCTCTTCCAAGTCATGCTCTCCATCCGCAACAACTACGACGAGCGCCTCGACCTCGCAGCCGTTCGGACCACCTGGCACGACATCGACACCGGTACGGCCAAGTTCGACCTCGACTTCGGCATGACCGAGACGTACACCGCGGACCGGCAGCCAGACGGCATCACCGCACAAGTCCAGTACCTCTCGATCCTGTTCGACCACCGCACGGTCGTCTCCATCTCAGACCGCCTAACCCGCCTCCTCGAAGCCGTCACCACCAACCCCGACCAGCCCATCAGCCAGGTGGGCATCCTCGACCCGGCCGAACGGGAGCTCCTGCTCCACACGTGGAACGGCACCCTTGTCGCCCATCCCGATGAACTGACGGTCCATGAGCTGGTCGAGCAGCAGGTGGCCCGCACTCCGGATGCGGTCGCCGTCGTCAGCGGCGGAGCGGAGCTCACCTACCGGCAGCTCAACACCCGCGCCAACCAGCTTGCGCGTCTGCTCGTTGCTCGAGACATCGGTCCGGAGCAACTGGTAGCCGTGGCAATTCCCCGCTCGGCCGAGCTGATCGTCGCGCTACTGGCCATTGCCAAGGCCGGCGCCGCCTACCTCCCCATCGAGGTGGAACAGCCGGTCGATCGTGTTCGGTTCATGCTCGCCGATGCCCGCCCCGCGCTCCTGCTGGCAGCCCCAGAAGTGCTCGAGGCTTTCGAGGAAGCGCTTCCCGGTGCACTTGCCTGTCTGCCCATCTCGCGGACGTCGGACGCGCTGTGGGCGACCTTCGTCTCCGATGACCTGACCGACAACGAACGCGTTGCACCCCTGCTGATGGGGAATCCCGCCTATGTCATCTACACATCCGGATCGACGGGAAGCCCCAAGGGCGTCGTTGTGAGCCACAGCGCCATGACTCACTACGTGAACTGGGCCCGCAGCGCCTATCCCGGACTTTCCGGGCGCACCGTCCTGCATTCTTCCGTTTCCTTCGACCTGACCGTCACACCTCTGCACGGTGTGCTCGTCGCGGGCGGTTGCATGGAGATCGGTAGCCTGCAGGATGGGCTGGCCGACTACCACTCGCTGACCTTCCTGAAGGCGACGCCCAGCCACCTCAGCCTGCTGTCGGAGCTTGCGCCGGATGCCTTCAAGACCGGGGACCTGGTGATCGGCGGCGAAGCGCTCATCGGGGAGCAACTCGTGGATTGGCGGTCGGCGCATCCCGGCGTCACCGTGATCAACGAGTACGGTCCGACCGAGGCCGCAGTCGGATGCATCGAATTCAGGGTGCAAGCGGACGCGGAGATCCCGGCCGGCGCGGTTTCCATCGGCCGCCCGATCGAGAACATGCGCGCCTACGTCCTGGACCCGGCGCTCCAGCCGGTGCCGATCGGTGTCGTCGGTGAGCTCTACATCGCCGGGGCGGGCCTTGCCCGTGGCTATTTCAGCCGTCCCAGCCTGACTGCCGACCGTTTTGTTGCCAATCCGTTTGGTTCTGATGGTTCGCGGATGTATCGCACGGGTGATTTGGTCCGGTGGACGGTCGAGGGGACGCT
>NZ_JBFBBD010000171.1:0-1677 GCF_040689515.1 Streptomyces sp. NPDC051173 | reverse complement strand
AGTGGTCTGCGTCGTAAATCCTTCGGGGGTTGACTTCGGTGCTGCTTGTAGGCGTGCTCGCACTCAGCTGTTGAGGGCGGTGAGGTGGAGGTGGCAGGCGGTGTCGAGGGCGTCCTCGGGGGTGCCGCTGTGGCTGCCGGTGGGCAGGAGGGCGTCCTGGTAGCGGTCGCTGGCGGGGTCATGGAGGGCGAAGCCCCACCGGCTCGCGGTGCCGGTGTAGCGCAGACGCATCAGCTTGAGGCGCTCGCCATCAGCCAGTTCGCCTTCCACGTAGGCGTACTGGCCCCGGTGGCGGACATACAGGCCGGCCAGCTGCGGCCAAGCCGTTTCGGCGTGTATCTGCAGGTACAACTCAAGCTGGAGCCGGGTGTGTTCCGAGGGCGTGGGCACAGCCGACATCCTGCCGCAGGACTGGGGGCCGGCGCGCGGCAGGATGTCGTCTGTCGTGATCCACTTCTCGTGATCGGCATGCCTGCCTTGCCCGTTGCCTTCGCCTGCCCGATAGTCCTGACCGCCTCGGAACGCGAGCGGCTCAAGAAGATGGCCTACGGCCACAAGGCCGAGTACCGGCTCCGTCAGCGCGCGCAGGTTGTCCTGCACGCGGCCCGGGGCCGCTCCAACGCCCGCATCGCCCGGGAGACCGGGCTGCACCTGGACACGGTCCGCTGCTGGCGGGGCCGTTTCGCCGCTCACCGGCTGCCGGCCCTGGGTGATCGCAAGCGCTCCGGGCGCCCGGCCGCCTTCACACCGTTACAAACCGCCCAGGTCAAGGCCCTGGCCTGCCAACTGCCCGCCGAGAGCGGCACACCGCTCTCGCGCTGGTCGGCCCGGGAGCTGGCCCGCGAGGTCGTCGGCCGCGCCATCGCCGGCGCGATCTCCGCCTCCACGGTGCGGCGCTGGCTCAGGCAGGACGCGCTCAAGCCCTGGCAGTACCAGTCCTGGATCTTCATCACCGACCCCGGCTTCCGCCCCAAGGCCGAGCGCGTCCTCGATCTGTACGCCCGCACCTGGGACGGCGAGCGGCTCGGCGCGGACGAGTACGTGATCAGCGCGGACGAGAAGACCTCCATCCAGGCCCGCTGCCGCTGCCACCCCACCCTGGCCCCCGGGCAGGCCAGAGCGATGCGGGTGAACCACACCTACGGCCGCGGCGGCGCGCTGGCCTACCTGGCCGCCTACGACGTCCACCACGCGAAGGTCTTCGGCCGCTGCGAGCCGAAAACCGGCATCGCCCCGTTCATGAACCTGGTCGACCAGGTCATGACCCAAGAGCCCTACGCCAGCGCGAAACGCGTGTTCTGGATCGTGGACAACGGCTCCTCCCACCGCGGCAAGAAGGCCGCCGACCGGCTGAGAGCCGCCTACCCGAACGCGGTCCTCGTCCACACCCCCGTCCACGCCTCCTGGTTAAACCAGGTGGAGATCTACTTCTCCGTCGTGCAGCGCAAGGTCGTGACACCCAACGACTTCACCGACCTCAACGAGGTCGCGGACCGGCTCCGAGCCTTCGAAGACCGCTACAACGCCACGGCACAGCCGTTCCAGTGGAAGTTCACCACCTCCGACCTGGACGATCTGCTGGCCAGACTCGACCGGCACACCGCCGATCACCCAGAAGAATCCTCCGCCGCCCCAGCCGCATGATCAACCCCCGAAGGATTTACGACGCAGACCACT
>NZ_JBFBBD010000170.1:0-1731 GCF_040689515.1 Streptomyces sp. NPDC051173 | reverse complement strand
GGTTCTGATCCACTTCTTGTGGAGCAGTGACGCGGCGTCACAGGGGGCTGGCAGAATGGGTATTCGTGTGACTGCAGCGAGCTCTGGACGGCCTTCTCCCATCTGACGTCGGTGAAAGTGGAGGACGTCGTGGCGGAAGATGACACGCTGGCCTTCTCGGTGAGGACACGGTCCCGGGAAGCCTCCTGTCCGGGCTGCGGCACGGTCTCCGGTCGCGTCCATGGCGGATACCGCCGACGGCTGGCAGACCTGGCGGTCTCCGGGCAGAAGGTCGTGATCGACCTGGCGGTGCGGCGGTTCCTGTGCCCGTTGGCGGAGTGCACCCGCCGTACGTTCGTCGAGCAGGTGGACGGGCTCACCGAGCGGTTCGCGCGCCGCACGCCGTCCCTGCGCCGGGCGCTGGAGAGGATAGCCCTGGCCCTGGCTGGCCGCCCCGGGTCCCGGCTGGCCGGGCACCTCTCCGTGCCGACCAGTGCGAACTCGCTGCTCAGGCTGGTGCGCCGGCTCCCGGACAAGCGGACCGGCGCCGCTCCTCGGGTGCTGGGTGTGGACGATTTCGCCCTCAAGAAGGGCCACGTCTACGGGACGATCGTCTTGGACATGGAGACCGGGGAGCGGGTGGACGTGCTGCCCGACCGCACTGCGGAGACCCTCGCCGCGTGGCTGCGCGCGCACCCCGGAGCGGAGATCGTATGCCGGGACCGGGCCAGCGCGTATGCGGAGGCCGTCCGCACCGCCTGCCCCGACGCTACCCAGGTTGCAGACCGGTTTCATTTGTGGAAGAACCTGTGTGAGGCGGTCGAGAAGTGCGTTGCCCATAAGTGCCTCACCGAGCCCACCGAGGACACGACCGCCGACACCGCCGTCGTGAAGGCCGGCACGACAGTCGACGACGTGCCGGAGCTGATGGAAGGGCTGCGCGTGATCAAGCGACGCGAGCGCCATGCCGCGGTGCATGCCTTGTACGACAAGGGCGTGCAGATCGACGTGATCGCCAAGACTCTCGGGCTCGACCGCAAGACCGTGCGCCGCTACGCGAACGCCTCCACCCCTGACGATGCGTCGTGCGGCACCGGCTCCCGCCGCTACGGCCAGGTCCACTCCTACTCTCCTTATCTGTACCGGCGTTGGAACGAAGGCTGCACGGACGCGGCACGGCTTCATGCGGAGATCGTCGAGCTCGGCTACCGCGGCAGCAAACGGACCGTCCGCCGTCACCTGCAGGAGATCCGGGGCAGCGGCAAACCCGCACCTGACAAGCCCAGAGAGCTCACCGTCCGGAAAGCCACCTGGCTGATCACCGCCCACCCCGACAAGATCGACGAGAGCAACGCACTCAAGCTCAAGCAGCTCCTGGCCCGCTGCCCGGAACTGGACGCCGTCGCCTCCCGCGTGCGCTCCTTCGCCTCGATGATGGCCGAGCGGCGCGGCAGCGACCTCGACGACTGGCTCACCAGCGCGGAGCAAACCGGCCTCAAACCCCTGTGCAGCCTCGCCCGCGGCCTGCGCCAGGACTTCGACGCCGTCGCCGCCGGACTGACCCTGGAGTGGAACTCCGGCAAGGTCGAGGGAAACGTGAACAGAGTGAAGCGGATCAAAAGGGACGGCTATGGCCGGGCCGGCTTCGACCTCCTACGTCGGCAGATCATCCTCTCCGACTGAGCATCGTGACGCCGCGTCACTGCTCCACAAGAAGTGGATCAGAACCGCTTGCCACGGCCGCCGTCAGAC
>NZ_JBFBBD010000169.1:0-1767 GCF_040689515.1 Streptomyces sp. NPDC051173 | reverse complement strand
CCGCCACCCTCATCCCCGTCCCCCGACACCACACCCACCGGACCCGGCACCCACACACCACCCACCACAACCACCACCCACTCCCCCCACCGAACAGCCCCTTACAACCAGCCCAAGGAACCTAACCACCCATCAGGTGATTTATCAGACCATCACACTCGTCACGCGCCCATAAACCACCCGTACAGCCCCACTTCCTGGTTACTCGAAGGCCGCCTCGCGCGTTGTACCTCTCGCCGCACACCGTTCGATCCGCGCCTCAGCCGGCGCGGGCGACGCCCGTCGAGAGAAGGACGAATCACGCGTATGACCATCCACCGCACGCTCCATCGCTTCGCGGCCGCGGCCGCGCTGGCCACCGCCCTCGGTGCCGCCTCCGTGTCCGGTGCCTTCGCGCAGGGCGCGGCCGAGTCCCGCCCGGGACCCTCAGGTCAGGTGGTCAAGGCCGGGCGGCAGCTCGAAGACGGCGGTTGGCACGGTGACGGGCTGTCGCTCGACGCCGCGGAGAACAAGAAGGTCGACGACTTCCTCACCCACGCCCAGCGGGCCGAGCAGTCGATCAGTCCCGAGATGAGGGCGGTCGCCCAGGTCAGCCACGCCACCCTCATCGGCTTCGACCAGCGGCTGAAGTCCGCCGACTCGCTCAAGCGCAAGGTCGCGACGTCGCTGAAGGCCACACCGGGCCAGACCGTCGACGGGGCACTCGCCAAGATCAACGACTCGATCCGCTACACGCTGGAGTGGCCGGACGGCCGCTACACCAAGGGGGTGACGGCGGCCTCGTCGATGCTGTCGAGCTGGGGCAACGACAGCGCCAAGTGGTCCAACACCTGGGGCACCCAGAAGGGCTACAAGGGCATCAACTCGGCCTGGCGCGACCTCGGGTCCGGGCACGTCTTCGAGGTCCAGTTCCACACCCCGTCGAGCAAGTGGGCGCAGGAGGTGACCCACAAGCTCTACGAGGAGCAGCGGCTGCCCAGCACGCCGGCCGAGCGCGCCAAGGAGCTCCAGGAGCAGCAGGACGCGATCTTCGCTTCGGTGCCGGTGCCCGAGGGGGCGGAGGGTCTCGCGGCTCCTGCCACGCGTCGGCCCGTGGGAGGTCCGCAGACCCTGCCGGCCGCGGCGTAGCGTCTCCCGCTCGGCTCAATTTTCCGGCAGGGCCGGAATCGGGCCCGTGTCCGCTTCGGCAATCGCCGTGGTCTGCCGCACCGTGGACAACGACGCGGGCGCTCTCGCCCGCCCATCACCTTCGGCGCCGTATGCACGGCCCTGCCGCCCGAGACCGCAGGAGACATCGATGATCTTCATCGTCGTGAAGATGAACGTACGCCCCGAGCACACCGAGAACTGGCTGGAGATCGTCGGCGATTTCACCCAGGCGACCCGCGACGAGCCGGGCAACCTCTTCTTCGAGTGGTCCACCAGCGTCGACAACCCGAACCAGTTCGTCCTGGTCGAGGGCTTCGCCTCCCGTGAGGCCGGTGACGCGCACGTCAATTCGGCGCACTTCAAGGCCGCGATGGACAAGATGGCCGACGCCATCGCCACCACTCCGCAGATCATCAGCACCGAGGCCCCCGGCAGCGGCTGGTCCGCGATGGCGGAGCTCACCCCCCGCCACCTGTAGCGGACGCGCGGCACCGGCCGCGAAGAGCCGGTCGGCGGCGCTGGGCCGCCGCCCCGGGCGACTTCACGCACCTCTTCGACGCACCGGTCTACGACCGCGGGGCGATGGCGCTGCACGCGGTGCGGACCGTCGTCGGCGAC
>NZ_JBFBBD010000168.1:0-1772 GCF_040689515.1 Streptomyces sp. NPDC051173 | reverse complement strand
CGGGCCACCTGCTGCTCGACCAGCTCATGGACCGTCAGTTCATCGGGATAGGCGACGAGGGTGCCGTTCCAGGTGCGGAGCAAAAGCTCACGCTCGGCCGGGTCGAGAATGTCCACATGGCCGATCGGCTTCCCAGAGGCAGCCGCCACCGCTTCGAGGACCCTGACGAAGCGATCCCCGAGACGCGCGATCGTCTCCCGGTCGAACAGTTCCGTAGAGAAGACGAGGTCACCGTGGAAGCCGCCGCCGTCCTCGCTGAGGAAGAGGGAGAAGTCGAACTTAGATGTCTGGCTCGGAAGTTCGATCGACTCGACGGCCAGACCGGGAAGGGACCAGTCGTCTCCGCCTGTGTTGGAGAAGGCGAACGTGCAGTTGACCAGTGGCATACGACTCAGGTCCCGCTGGGGAGCCAGATCCTCGATGAGGAGGTCGAATGCCAGATCCTGGTGGGAGTACGCCTCGAGGGTCGTTTCCTTGACCTGCCGCAGGAGGTCCCTGAATGTCGGATCACCGCCCAGGTCGGAACGGATCACCAGGGTGTTGACGAAGAACCCGACGAGATCCTCCACACCGGCCCTGTTCCGGCCTGCGATGGGGGTGCCCACGGAGATGTCGTCCTGCCCCGTCCACCGCAGCAGCACGGTCTGGAAGGCGGCCAGCGTCGTCATGAACAGCGAGGCGCCTTCCTCGGCAGCGAGATCGCGCAAGCGCGAAACCACTGCGACCGGCACCGTGAACTGCACACTGTCGCCGGCTCCCGACGGCACCGCGGGGCGGGGGCGGTCGGTCGGCGGCTCGGCCGGTTCCAGACCCGCCAGCTTCTCGCGCCAGTACGACAGCTGCCGCTCCAGGACCGGGCCGGACAACCACTTGCGCTGCCAGGCCGCGAAGTCGGCGTACTGGATGCCGAGCTCGGGCAGGTCAGCCTCGGTGCCACGGATCCGCGCCGTGTAGAACGAGCGGAGGTCCCTGGTCAGGATGTCGACCGACCATCCGTCCGCGACGACGTGGTGCAGCGAGACGAGCAGGAGGTGGAGATCGACCGCCAGCCGGACCAGCTTGACGCGCAGCAGCCTCCCGGAGGACAGGTCGAAGGGCCGGCCGGCCTCTTCCTGGATCAGCTTCCGCGCTGCGTCCGGCTGGGCTGCGGATTCCTCGGAGATCATCAGATCGACGACGGAGAACTCGAACTCCGGCGCGTTGTCGGCGATCTGTACCGGTGTTCCCTGCTCACCTGTTTCGAACCGCGTCCGCAGGACCTCGTGCCGTGCGACGACGTCCCGGAAGGAGGCCCTGAGCACCGGCACGTTCAAGGGTCCGTGCACGCGGAAGGCGAATGGCATCGCGTAGTCCGCGCGCCCCGGGTTCAGCTGGTCGAGGAACCAGAGCCGCTGCTGGGCGAAGGACAGCGGTGCGGGACCGGAACCCTCCCGGGGAGAGACGGTGCTGCTCTTGCCGCGTCGGTTCATCCGGGCGAGCAAAAGCGACTCGGCGGTTGGCTTGTCCATACCTACTCCACTCTCGCGCTGATCAACGAACTTCGGACGTGCCGTCGTGGGCGGACTCATCCGGACCATCATCGGCCACTAGCTCCACGAGCTTCTGGGTGAGCGAGGCCACGGTGGGAGCCTGGAAGAACTCCCGCAGGGACATTTCCAGACCAGTGGAAGACTCGATCCGGTTGACGACTCGGGTGGCGAGGAGTGAGTGTCCGCCGAGGTCGAAGAAGTTGTCGTGGATGCCGATGCGGTCGATGCCGAGGATGTCGGACC
>NZ_JBFBBD010000167.1:0-1803 GCF_040689515.1 Streptomyces sp. NPDC051173 | reverse complement strand
ACCACCGGCATCGACCTCGCACCTGCCGTCGTCGCGTGGCGCCAAGCCATCGGCGAGAGTGTGGATCCGAATGGCCGGCATCGGCGCCAGGCTGCCGCTGCCGCAGTCCTGGGGACTCTGGCCGCCCGGCCGTGGAAGCGCACCCGCGCGGCCATCGCCCTCGCGGCGAAGCGTGCCCACCGGGCGGGCTGGGCCGCCGGACACGCCCTCGTCACCCGCGACCACACCGACGACAGCAGTTACGACGACCAGCCCGACGATCCTTACACCGTCGGATCGCCGGACATGACGGACAGTACAGCCGACGGGACCGCGGTAACGGTCCTGACCGCCGCCCTGACCGCCACCGCCACCCGGGCCGGGCGGGCCATGGCCGGCAGCACCGATGACCCGGAGCAAGGCGCCGGGGACGCCATCGACGCGGGTCTCGATCTGGCGCTCGCTGCGGATATGGCCGTGTCCGCCGCCTACGGGGCGGGACTGCTGTCCGCCTACCTCGGCGCCGGCACGAGTGGTGTGATGTGGCTGACCGCGGGAGACGAGCGGGTGTGTGAGCGCTGCTTCGCCGCGGAGGCGGGCAGCCCCTACAGCCTGCTCGGCGCCCCCGAACTGCCGCAGCATCCGCGCTGCCGCTGTGTCCTTGCCCCTGCCTGACCTGGAGGTCCGCCACGATGCCCACGAATCCGGTGTTCACCCCGGTCGACAACAGCGGGAACGTGATCGGCGCGTCGGGCAGTCCGACGTCGGTCACGGTGTCCAACACACCAGCGGTGACCGTCTCTAACACGCCGGCCGTCACGGTTTCTGGCACGCCAACGGTGACTGTCACTGGTACACCGGGCGTGAACGTGGCCAACTCGCCGACCGTCTTCACGGTGGTTCAGCCCCCGGTCGGCCTTTACTCGGAGTCCGTCACGTCACGGACCGCCAACGGGAACACCACCACGCAGACATGGACGAATAACGTCGCGACGGCGATTGTCGGCATCAACGTCACCGCGTTCACGGGCGGCACCAACGTGGTCGTCGGCCTCCAGCAGCAGGACGCCAACGGAATTTGGCAGACGCTCGGGTCCTCGGCTGCGATCACCGCTGCCACAACGGCGACCTTCTCCGTCGGGCAGGGCATGGCCACCGGCGCCGTGCTGGTCTCCGGGGGGTCCTACCGGCTCGCCTGGACTGTGACCGGTACGTTCTCCGCGCTCACCTTCCAGCTTTCCGTGCAGGGCAGGTGAGGCCGGGTGTACGAGATCCCGCCGAAGCGACGGCCGGTCCGCGGCGCGGTGACCCGCCGGGACGTCGAAGCAGCGGAAGCCCAGGCCAGCTTCCGCACCTCCCTCATCGACGCCATCGAGACCGATCCCGGCGTGCGAGCCGCACTCCTACGCCTGCTCACCAGCACCCGGCGGCAGCCACGGCCCACCACGACCGTGCCGGTACGCAAAGGGAGGGGGCGGCAGCAGTGACGACGCGGATTGCCACCGTCTCCGGCACGATGCTCACCCCCGGCGTTTCCCGCAACCGGCGGCTGTACTCCAGGGACCTGATCGCGAAGGCCGCGGCACGCATGTCCGAGCGGATCGCCGACCCCAGCGGCCTGCCCATCGTCATGCGCACCCACCACGACGCGGGCGACGACTCCCGGCTCATCGTCGGCCGCCTCACCAGCGTGAAGGTCGGCGAAGACGGGTCCGCGTCCTACTCGGCCGACCTGTACGACACCGTGCCCGGCCGGGACATCGCCGCCCTGGTGACCGGCACCGAGCCGGCGCTGCGGTCGGTGTCGATCCACGGCTACTGGCT
>NZ_JBFBBD010000166.1:0-1846 GCF_040689515.1 Streptomyces sp. NPDC051173 | reverse complement strand
CGAAACTGGGGCTCCGCCCCAGACCCCGCAACACGCTTCGCGCGTTGTCCTCAAACTCCCCCAGCTACCGCTGGGAGGTGCCCCCAACGGGCTGATTTCAGCCCGTCCGGCGTTTGAGGACGCGCCCGGAGGGCGCTGGGGTCCGGGGTCTCCCCGGTTTCGGGAAGGGGCGGGGTGGGGGAAAAGCCCGCCGCAGGCGACAGACACACCCGTCACCTGACGACGGCGAGCAACCAAGAACTACCGGTCGCGCCAAGGCAACTCCGCCGTCACAGCCGTAGGCCCGCCCACAGGAGAGTCGACGACCAGCAGCCCGTCCACCGACCCCAGCCGCTCCGCCAGGCCCGCCAGCCCGCTGCCGGAGTCCGTCGACGCACCCCCCCTGCCGTCGTCGGAGACCTGAAGCATCACGCGGTTCTCCGAGCGCCACACGTCGACCCGCGCCGTCCGCGCCCCGCTGTGCTTGCTGATGTTCTGGAGGAGTTCGGAGACCGTGAAGTAGGCGATGCCCTCGATGGCCGGGGCCGGACGGTACGTCAGGTCGACCTCCGCCCGCACCGGCACCGTGCAGCGCGCGGCCAGTGCGGAGAGGGCCGGGCCCAGGCCTCGGTCGGTGAGGATCGCCGGGTGGATGCCGCGGGCGAGGTCGCGCAGTTCCTGGAGGGCGAGCTTCACCTCGCCGTGCGCCTCGTCGACCATCTTCGCCGCGGCCTCGGGGTCCTCCTCCAGCTTCTCCTTCGCCAGCCCGAGGTCCATGGCCAGCGCCACGAGGCGGGTCTGGGCGCCGTCGTGCAGGTCGCGTTCGATGCGGCGCAGGTCGGCGGCAGCGGTGTCCACGACCACGCCGCGGTCCTCCTCCAGCTCCCACACCCGCTCGGCCAGCGGGGACGGCCCCAGCAGCCCCAGCACCAGCATCCGGTCGCCGAAGGCGAGACCGCGGATGATCCAGGGGGTGATCAGGACGAGGGCCAGGCCGACGGCGCAGGTCACCCCGATCTCGAAGGGGTTGTCGAGGAAGAAGGCGGTGCCGTCGCCGTCGTCGTACATCTGCATGCCGGGCCGGCCCCAGAAGGTGGGGTACATCCACTGGTACGCCGGGTAGAGGAACAGCGCCCAGCCGACCGCCCACAGGGTCAGCGACACCACGAAGGCCGTCACCGCCCACGGCAGGTGGATCACGCAGTAGAGCAGGCTCCGCCACGACGTACCGCTCTTGAGCAGCGCCCCCGTCCAGGTGACCGGACCGCGCCGGCCCTTCGGCGGACGTACGGGCTCCGGTTCGGCGATCTCCACGCCGAGCAGCGCTCGCGCGCGGACGCGCTCGACGGCGCCCAGCGCGCGCGACCCGAGGAGCGCTGCGGCCAGCACCGGCACCCCGATGAAGGTGATCAGCAGGCCGGCGCCCAGGGACACCATCGTGACCGCGTAGACGAAGGTCAGGACCGACATCGGGAAGCTGAGCAGGAGATAGAGGAACTCCCGCCAGGTGCGCGCCTCCAGGGGCGCGCGCAGCACGGCGGGCACGCGGTGGGGGGCCGCCTGTCCTTTGTCGATGGCCATCTCTGTCGTCCGATCTGCCAGGGCTTCTCTTGCTCTCCAGCCTCTCGCTCCGCGGTGGTGCGGACCATGGAGCGCGTCGGTGTCCTGGGGGTGGGGCTGTCCCTACCTTCGTCCTCCGGCTGCGGGCCGTTGGCGTCTGCGGCGCGGCTTTGTTCCCCAGCCCCGCCCCTTCCCGAAACTGGGGCGCTGCCCCAGACCCCGAACCACGCTTCGCGCGGTGTCCTCAAACTCCCCCAGCTACCGCTGGGAGGTGCCCCCAACGGGCTGATTTCAGCCCGTTGGGGGC
>NZ_JBFBBD010000165.1:0-2155 GCF_040689515.1 Streptomyces sp. NPDC051173 | reverse complement strand
CCTACGCCCACCAGGACATTCCTTTCGAGCGCCTCGTCGAGGAACTCAACCCCACCCGCACCACCGCACACCACCCCCTCTTCCAAGTCATGCTCGTCCTCCAGAACACTGGAAACGACGACCTCGGCCTCACCGGCATCGACTCGGTCTGGCAGGACATCAAGTCCCCGACGGCCAAGTTCGATCTGGCCCTGTCCGTCGCGGAACTCTTCGACGACCCGGCCACCCCAGCCGGCCTCGCCCTCGAGTGGAACTTCGCCACTGACCTGTTCGACCACTCCACGGTCACGTCCATCTCGGACCGCCTAACCCGCCTCCTCGAAGCCGTCACCACCAACCCCGACCAGCCCATCAGCCACGCCGAAATCATGGGGGGAGAAGAACGTCACCAACTGCTGGAGCTGTGGAACGGCTCCGCACAGCCGGCGTCGCGTAACAGCCCTTCAGCAGCGGCGACCCTTCACGGCCGCTTCGCAGAGATCGCCGCGAGGACGCCGGACGCCGTCGCCCTACGCTCGGACGGCGTGGACCTGACCTTCGCTGAGGTGGACACCCGGGCGAATCAGCTCGCCCACCGGTTGCTCGCGCTCGGCGTCGACCGGGAGGCCCCCGTCGCAATCCTGAAGGAGCGCTCCGCAGACCTCATCATCTCCGCGCTCGCGGTTCTGAAGTGCGGAGCAGCATACGTTCCTCTCGACCACCGATCCCCGGTCGACCGCCTGCGGGCCATCCTTGACGAGACCGCAGCAACCGTACTCATGGCCGACCACGACCACGCCCATCGGGACCTGAGCAGTACTGTGCACACGATCGCCGACCGAGCCGAGGCGCCCGTCGACGGCCTGCCGGTCCGTGCCCCAGATGTCACCGTGCTCGCCGACCAGGTCGCTTATGTCATGTATACATCTGGCTCGACGGGCATTCCGAAGGGTGTCGCGATCACGCACACCAATGTCCTCCACTTCACCGAGGACGAGGGCTGGACGACCGGAAGCCTGCAGAGAGTGCTCTTCCACTCTCCGCATGCCTGGGACGCCGCCACCTTCGAATGGTGGGCACCCCTCCTGAACGGCGGGCAGGTGGTCGTGGCCCCGCCCGGCGACCTTGACGTCAACACCCTGGCCGCACTAATCAGGTCGGAGAAGATCACCGGTCTCTGGTTGTCCGCCGGTCTCTTCCGACTGCTCGCCGAGGAGGATCCTCAGGCCTTCTCCGACGTCATCGAGGTGCGAACAGGCGGCGACGCCGTGCCCGCCGCTTCCGTGCGACTGGCCCTGACCGCATGTCCTGGCCTGACAGTGACCGATGGCTACGGACCGACCGAGACCACCGTGTTCGCGACCCACCACTCCATGCGGGACCTTGCCGCCGTCCCGGACGTCGTCCCGATCGGAACGCCGCTCGACCACACGCAGGTCTACGTTCTCGACGCCGCTCTCCAACCCGTCCCCGCCGGCGTCGCAGGTGAGCTCTACATCGCCGGAACCCAGCTCGGGCGCGGCTACTGGAAGCGGCCTGCCATCACTGCCGACCGTTTTGTTGCCAATCCGTTTGGTTCTGATGGTTCGCGGATGTATCGCACGGGTGATTTGGTCCGGTGGACGGTCGAGGGGACGCTCGATTTCCTGGGTCGGGTCGATGACCAGGTGAAGATTCGAGGTTTTCGGATCGAGCTGGGTGAGGTCGAGTCGGTGCTCGGTCGTTGCCCGGGTGTGGGCCAGTGCACGGTGACGGTGCGTGAGGATGTGCCGGGTGACAAGCGGCTTGCCGCCTATGTGGTGCCGGCTCGTGGATCCGTTGGTCTGGATCCTGCCACGGTGCGGGCTTTCCTTGTGCAGGAGTTGCCTGACTACATGGTGCCGAGCGGGTTCGTCGTGTTGCCGGCTTTGCCGTTGACGTCGAACGGGAAGCTCGACCGGCGTGCGCTGCCGGCGCCCGAGTTTCTGTCGTTGGGGACGGGTCGGGGGGCCAGGACGGTGCAGGAGGAGATCCTGTGCTGTCTGTTCGCCGACGTGCTCGGTGTGGACCGGGTCGGTGTCGATGACAACTTCTTCGATCTCGGTGGGCATTCGTTGCTGGCGACGCGGTTGGTGAGCCGGGTGCGTGCCGTGCTGGGCAGTGAGGTGGGGATCCGGGACTTCTTCCAGGCGCCCAC
>NZ_JBFBBD010000164.1:0-2196 GCF_040689515.1 Streptomyces sp. NPDC051173 | reverse complement strand
CCGCAGGCGGCAACGGACCTGAGGTTCGGGGTCTGGGGCAGCGCCCCAGTTTCGGGAAGGGGCGGGGTAGGGGAACAAGCCCGCCGCAGGCGCCAACCAACCCGCAGACAAGAGGCCCCGGGGCGGAGCCCCCGCGCGGCCGAGCCGCAACAGCAGGCGCAGCCGGGAAGGGGGACGGGGCACAAACAACGCCCCCGGGTCAGCCCACCGGCGGCGAGCCGGACGGCTGAGGTGAGGGCGAAAGCCGAGGCGTCGGTATCGGCACCGGCCCCCGCCCCTCGATCGTCACCGCCGTACCACCCGGCGCCACCGCCACCCGCGCACTCCACCGCCCGGCCGGCTCGTTCGCCGTGTCGACGTCGACGACGACGGTGATGGACTGCCCGGGCCACAGCACCCCACCGGTCCGGCTCAACCGCAGCCACGGCGCGCTGGTGGTCATCGACCAGGGCACCGCTTCCCCGCCGCTCGCGGTGAGAGTGATGAGAGTGGCCTTGCCGCTCGGTTGCGCGGCGATCGTGAGCCGCCCGGGGCCCGGCGCGGACGGTGACGGGGGGCCCGGCAGGGGGACCGCGCTGCCGGTGGGTGAGGGCGGCACGCCGCCGGGCTGCTCCTCGGGTACGGGCACGGGTCTGCCGTCCGGCCCGATCACCGAGACGGACACACCGGGCACCGGGTTCCCGCTCGCCGTGCGCGAGCCGATCCGCTTGTCGGCGGCGTCCGCTTCCCCCGGTGGGTAGGCGGCCGGATTGTCGGCCTCCTCGGCGGTGATGGAGGTGGGATTCTGCGCCTCCCCCGTCGACGGAGCGCCGCGGTAGGCGGCCCACAGGGCGAGCACGGGGGCGGCGACGACGGTGGCGACGACCGTGGTCGTGATCGCCCGGCTGCGGAGGCGGCCGCGGCGCGCGACGCGGTCCTTGGGGTCCACGGGGAAGCCCCGGCGGTCGAAGCGGGGGTTCGGGGGCGCGGCGGACCCCCGCTGCGTGCGGGCGCTCACGGCGGCCAGCATGGCCGCGTGCACCGCCTCCCGCGGGGCCTCGACGACGGGCAGCGCGGCCGACGAGGCGGAGGTGCCGGGCCAGGGTTCGCCCGCGGTGGCCCGCTCGGCCGTACGGCGGCAGTCGGCGCAGTCGTCGACGTGCCGGACCAGTTCGCGGCGGAGCGCGGTACCCAGCAGCACCCGGGTGTCGCCCGCGAACCGTGCCACCACCGGGCAGCGGCCCGACTCCACGACGGCCAGCGCGGTCCGGGTGCGTTCGACCTCGCAGGCGGCGCTGGACAGCAGGGTGCGGGCGGCGTCGCTCTCCAGCCGGAGCACGGCCGCGACCTCGTGCGCGGAGAGGCCGTGGCGTACGGCCAGTTCGAGCGCTTCGCGCTGCTCGGCGGTGGTCCCGGCGGCCTCGGGCCAGGCGAGCCGGGCTAGCTCCGTACGACGGTGCTCGTCGGCGGCCGCGCCCTCCCGCTCCCCCGGCTTGCCGCCCGGCTCCGCGAGCCGGCGCAGACAGGCCCAGCGGGCGAGGGCGTAGAGCCAGGAGCGGCGCACGTCGTCACCGGCGGGCGCCCGGTCGGCGCGCCGCTCCGCGATCGCGAGGACCTCGCCGAGCGCGGCGGTCGCGCTGTCGTGCTCGCACAGCACGGACAGGCAGTAGGTGAACAGGCCGTCGAGGTGGGGGTCGTACTGAAGAGGCGGCCGCTGCGCAAGCGTCTCCTGCTCCGTACGGGCCGCGCGCGGCGCCCCGCGGCCTGCACGGTGCGCGCCGGTGGCGTGCGTGGGGGGCTCGGGCCTCCTGGTCATCATCCCGGCGACGGTAGGCGCGTGGCGGTCCCTCGTTCTCGCTGCGGGCTCAGGATTAACCCATTCGGGTGAGCTTCTCCCTCGAACGGTGAGGATCCGCCGGGGGGTGACTCCGCTTGCGGCGGCGCCGTCTCGCGCTGGGGCGCGCCCCAGCCGCCGGGTGCGGGCCGGTTGGCGCCTGCGGCGCTTTTCCCCTACCCCGCCCTTTCCCTGCTGCGCCTGCCGTGCGGCTCCGCCGCGCGGGGGCTGCGCCCCAGGCTCCCTTGTCTGCGGGTGATTGGCGCCTGCGGCGGGCTTGTTCCCCAGCCCCGCCCCTTCCCGAAACTGGGGCGCTGCCCCAGACCCCGAACCTCGGGTCCGTTGCCGCCTGCGGCGGGGGCTCCCCCAGCTACCGCTGGGAG
>NZ_JBFBBD010000163.1:0-2373 GCF_040689515.1 Streptomyces sp. NPDC051173 | reverse complement strand
GCGCTGGCTCCCCGACGGCAACCTCGAATTCCTCGGACGCATCGACCAGCAGGTCAAACTCCGCGGACTGCGCATCGAACTCGGCGAGATCGAAACCGCCCTCACCTCCCACGACCAGATCACCACCGCCGTCGTCCTCGTCCGCGAGGACACCCCCGGCGACAAGCGCCTCGTCGCCTACCTCGTCCCCTCACCCGGCACCACGCCCGACACACCCACTCTGCGCGAGTGGTGCAAAAGCACCCTCCCTGACTACATGATCCCCGGCTGGTTCATCACCCTGCCCGCCCTGCCGCTGACCCCCAACGGCAAGGTCGACCGCAAGGCCCTGCCCGAGCCCGCCGGCGACCGACCCGACCTCGCCGACACCTACACCGCCCCACGCAACGACATCGAAACCGCCATCGCCGACATCTGGTCCGACATCCTCGGCATCGACCGCATCGGCATCCACGACAACTTCTTCGACCTCGGCGGACACTCACTGCGGGCGGTGACGGTCGCGACGCGCCTGAAGGCCGTCGGTATCGACGTCTCCATCCGTCAGGTCATGCAGCACAGGTCCATCGCGGAGATCGCGAACGCGGTCTCCGGGTCCGTCCGACCACCGGCGAGCCCCCTCACCCTCGACCTCTCGCCTCAGACCGCGCGGGGAGTCGAGCACGCCCTGTTCTGCATCCACCCGAGCGGTGGCAGCGCCCACTGGTACGAAGCGCTCGCACAGCAGATGGCGGTCTCGTGCCGGACTTTCGGCATACAGGCCGCAGGGCTGGATCCGAGCGAGGTGCCGTACCGCGCCATCGAGGAGATGGCGAGCCGTTACTGGGAGGAGATGAAGGGCATCCGGCCGAACGGGCCCTACCACGTGTTGGGATGGTCTCTGGGAGGAGTGATCGCCCACGAGATCGGCCGACAGCACCCGGACGAAGTGGCCACGGTCTTCCTACTGGAGCCTCCGACCGTTCAGCCGGGTGTACAGGGGCAGATGCTCTCGTACGCCGAGAAGTACCGCGAAGCCGCTCGGATGTGGCTAGAGGGACGGGCAGCCGAGGGAAGCCAGCGGGACGAACTCGAAGCCGGGTTCCGTAGCTTCGTGGCGTCGCTGGAGTTCATGACGGAATCCCCCGGGTTCCGGGACTGGCTGCCGTTCGAGACACTGGGCGGAATCATGGAGGCGGCCGCGCACTACGAGCCGGGCGTCTCCCGGGCCAGGGCGGTCCTCGTCGTGGGCGACGACATCAAGGCGATCGCCGACGGCTCCCTGCAAGGAGACGGCAGCTTCGAGCAGTACCTCTCCTTCTGGCAGTCGCTCTACAGCGACGGGGTCCGGGTGGTCGAGATCTCCGGGAGCCACATGGAGATGATGACCAGCGGTCCTTCGCTCGCGGAGGTCACACGGGAGATCCGCTCGTCCTTCTGATCCTCATCGACCGACGCTCCCCTCGGTCGGCGTCCTGGCTGCCGCGAGCTGCCTCCAGTTCGCGGCGCAGACCGCGCAACCCGGCATGGGGGCACCGCCCAGCAACCATGCATGGAACCCCGTCGGCAGGTCGATCGGGCGTTCCCGGGTGCTCTTATACCTGGTGGCCATGGCGTCTCCCCGACTCGTGTGGCTCTGATTGCGGACGGTAGAGAGGCGGGCATGGGCCGGTCCACGAAGTTGCACGGGGTTGCACGGACAGTCCGGGGATCTTGACCCTGCGTGCCGAAGGGCGAAAGACTCAAGGCGTGTAACCGGCCGCAACCGGCCCAACCGAGAGAGACGATGCAGCTACGGTTCGTCGGGAACGACCCGGAGTCTCGAGATCACGGCTGTCCGGCGGTGTGGGTGGACGAAGCCACCCTCGATCTCGTGATCCAGGGTTTCCGGGCTACCGCGGAGACGCTGAGCCGGACCACCCAGGACAGCCCGCTTCCGGATCACGAGTAGCTTTGTTGATCTGCTCCGGTCTGTGGAACACACCGCCGTACACCTTGAGACGCGCGACGCGTACCCCGTCCCGAACGAAGACGAGGGTTTCGCCGCATGGCGGGAAGGGCGTCCTCTACGAGTCCCCCGAGACCACCCAGAGCGACGAAGGCGGCGGCTGCTGCGGCGCACCCGCGGTCCACCAGATCGGAGCAGCCGCCCAGCCCCGGCCTCGTCCGGCGGCTGCTGAACAGCCCCTCACCCATGGCTACACCTGATTCGCAGATGAGGGTCACCCTGATCGCCCTGGGCGGAGCCACCACCAGGGCCTTCCCCCTGACCCCGGGTCCCTTCCGGCTCCTCCTGGGTGTCTGACGGCGGCCGTGGCAAGCGGTTCTGATCCACTTCTTGTGGAGCAGTGACGCGGCGTCACGATGCTCAGTCGGAGAGGATGATCTGCCGAC
>NZ_JBFBBD010000162.1:0-2654 GCF_040689515.1 Streptomyces sp. NPDC051173 | reverse complement strand
ATCGAAACCGCCATCGCCGACATCTGGTCCGACATCCTCGGCATCGACCGCATCGGCATCCACGACAACTTCTTCGACCTCGGCGGACACTCACTCCTCGCCACCCGAGTCGTCAACCGGGTTGCGAAGGCGCTGGACTGGAACGTCTCCGTCCGCGACCTGTTCCAGTCACCCACGGTCGCGTCGATGGCTGCCGGGCTGACAGCGATCGAAGGGAGGGTCGCCCACCTGGTTCGGCGGCCGAAGGCCTCCGAGGCACCGCTGTCGTTTGCGCAGCGCAGGCTCTGGTTCCTGGACCAGCTGGAGCCCGGCAGCGCGGAGTACGTGATCCCGCTCGGCTTCCGAATCATGGGCAGTCTCGACCCGGCTGCTCTCGGGGCGGCCTTCTCCGCCCTGGTGGAGAGGCACGAGGTGCTGCGGACCCGGTTGACGATCCGGGGTGACGGCGAACCGGTCCAGGTGATCGAATCTCCCTGGCAGGTCGAGATCGACCTGTTGGACCTCTCAGGAATCGGCGACCAGGACCGGCGCGAGGCCAAAGCCCGTGCGGCCGTGGACACGGAGGCGAGCAGGAGTTTCGACCTGACCTCCGGACGGCTCCTGCGGGCGATGGCCGTCCGCCTGGCCGATGAGGAGTGGCTGCTACTCGTCAGCATGCACCACATCGTCGCCGATGGATGGTCGCTGGGCGTACTGACCCGCGAGCTCCAGGCACTGTACGCGGAGGCGTTGCACGGCACGCCGGCGGCGCTCCCCGAGCTTCCCCTTCAGTACGCGGACTTCGCCGCCTGGCAGCGCGACTGGCTGTCCGGGGCGACGTTGGAACGGCAGTTGTCCTACTGGCGGGAAAGGCTGACCGGGCTGGAGCCGCTGGAGCTGCCGACCGATCGGAGCCGCCCTGCGACGCGTTCCGGCGCAGGCGGCGAGGTGTCGTTCACCGTCCCGGCGGACGTCGTCGCCGCTCTACGGGGAGTGGCTCTGGAGCGGGGCGCCTCGCTGTTCATGGTCGGTCTCGCGGCCTTCCAGGTCGTGCTGTCCCGATGGAGCGGTCAGGACGACATCTCCGTCGGCAGCCCGATCGCCGGCCGCAACCGCGCGGAGATCGAGGATCTCATCGGCTTCTTCGTCAACACGCTGGTGATGCGGTCCGACCTGAACGGGAACCCGAGCTTCGCGGAGCTTCTCGAGCAGGTCAGAGAGACGACGCTGGAGGCCTACGCGCATCAGGACCTCTCGTACGAGCAGATCGTCGAGGCTCTGGTGCCCGAGCGGGACCTCACCCGTACGCCGCTGGTCCAGACCGCTTTCGCTCTTCAGAACGCGGACGCGGGAACATGGAGCCTGGGGGATCTCGAGATCTCTCCGTTCGAAGTGACGACGCACACCGCAAAGTTCGACATCTCGGTCTTCCTCGGCGAACGGGAGACCGGGGAGCTCGACGGCAGGGTGGAGTACTCCACGGAGCTGTTCGACCGCACCACGGTGGAGCGGCTGACCAGGCACCTGGTGACCACTTTGCAGCGTGTGGCCGCCGATCCGACCGCGCCGGTTGGTCACATCGACATGCTCGCGGCCCAGGAACGGCACCAGTTGGTCTCCGAGTGGAACGCCACGGCCGCGGAGTTCTCCGACCGGATCGCGATCCAACAGCTCGTGGAGAGGCAGGCCGCCCGCACACCCGAGGCCCCAGCGCTCGTCCAGGGAGCCGCGACACTGACCTACGCCGAGCTGAACTCCCGGGCCAACCAGATCGCGCGGTACCTGATGGACCGGGGCGTCGGCACCGGGATGCTCGTCGGCGTCTGTGTCGATCGCGGCGTGGATCTGGTGGTCGCACTGCTCGGTGTCCTCAAGGCCGGCGGTGTCTACGTGCCGCTGGACCCCGGGTACCCCGAGCAGCGCCTCAGCTTCATGATGCGGGACGCCCAGGCACCTCTCCTCATCACCCAGGGCACGCTGCGGAACCGGTTCTCCGCGCTCGACACCGAGCAGATCCTCATCGACGAAGCGTGGCCCGACATATCCCAGTGCGAGTCCGGGAACCCCGCACCGCAGGCCGGCCCGGACGACCTCGCCTACATCATCTACACTTCGGGATCTACAGGCAGGCCCAAGGGCGTGATGCTTCGACACCGGGGGCTGGTGAACCTGAGTCAGCGCCTCCCCGCTGAGCTGGGGATGACAGCCGAGAGCCGTGTCCTGCAGTTCTCCTCGCCCAGCTTCGACGCCGCCGTCTGGGAGGTCTTCACCACCTTCGGCGCCGGAGCCACCCTGGTTGTCGCCTCCGCTGATGACCTCCAGCTGGGTGCTCCCCTGGAGCAGACCCTGCAGTCGCAGCAGGTGAGCATGCTCACCGTGCCGCCGACACTGCTCGCCACGCTCTCGGCGGAGAATCTGCCCGCTCTCAGGAACCTGGTCGTGGCGGGGGACTCCTGCTCCCCGGAGACTGCCAAAGAATGGGCGCGGGGGCGGGTCTTCGTCAACGCCTACGGCCCGAGCGAAGGAACGATCTGCAGCACCCTCCACCACCACGACGAGAACGGTGACCGCGCGCCCATTGGTCGGCCGATCGCGAACACCGAGGCGTACGTGATGGACCGGTACGGCCGACTGGCGCCTCTTGGTGTGCCCGGTGAGCTGTGGATCGGTGGCGT
>NZ_JBFBBD010000161.1:0-2949 GCF_040689515.1 Streptomyces sp. NPDC051173 | reverse complement strand
GCCAGCCAGCGGCAGCACGTACTGGCCGTCGGCGGTGGTGCGGGTGTGGGCGTAGGGGTCCGTCGGTCCGCGACCGCCGCCGCCCCCGTTGCCTCCGCGACCACCGCCACCGCCGCCGGACGGGCGTGGCTTGCCGCCCCTACCCGCCCCTTCCCGAAACTGGGGGCAAGCCCCCAGACCCCCACAATCCAGCCCGTCCGGCGTTTGAGGACAGCGCGCGAAGCGTGCTTCGGGGTCTGGGGCGAAGCCCCAGTTTCGGGAAGGGGCGGGTAGGGGGAAAAGCCCGCCGCAGGCGCCACGGACCCGCACCCAAAATCCACCCTGCGAGACGCCCACGTCCGTACGCCAGGATCCCCGCCGCCCCCAGCCGCACGCGCCCCCTCCGGAACGCACCCCGCGGCCCCCGCCATCCCACATCGCGGAAGATTCCGTCTCGCCATTCAACACACCGGTGACACGCCCGCCCACCCCTCCCTACGATCGACCCATGAAGCGACAGGCGGACCTCACGAAGCGGCGGGCAGTCGACCTGTGCCGCGTCGCCGCCATGCTCTGTCGCGATGTCTGACGGGGGCGCGCACCCGGCAGACTTATCTGCCGCCCGCCCCGCGCTCGTTCCCCCTCGGCCCGTCGAGGCCACCGCACCAACCGCTGCGCGGCACCGCACGCTCCCCTTCGCCGGAAGCGCACCGCGCACACTTGCAACCGCCCCGGAGGAGAACAGCATGAGCCGCAGTGACGTCCTGGTGGACGCCGACTGGGTACAGGCCCGGATCGACGACCCGAAGACCGTCGTCGTCGAGGTCGACGAGGACACCTCGGCCTACGACAAGAACCACATCAAGAACGCGGTCCGGATCGACTGGAAGACCGACCTCCAGGACCCCGTGCGCCGCGACTTCGTCGACCAGGCCGGCTTCGAGAAGCTGCTGTCGGAGAAGGGCATCGCGAACGACGACACCGTCGTCCTCTACGGCGGCAACAACAACTGGTTCGCGGCGTACGCGTATTGGTACTTCAAGCTCTACGGCCACCAGGACGTGAAGCTCCTCGACGGCGGCCGCAAGAAGTGGGAGCTCGACTCCCGCGACCTCGTGGCCGAGGTGCCGCGGCGGGCGCGCACGGAGTACCGCGCGCAGCCCCAGGACACCTCGATCCGCGCGTTCCGCGACGACGCGGTGGCGGCCATCGGCACGCTCAACCTCGTCGACGTCCGCTCCCCCGACGAGTTCAGCGGCAAGCTGCTCGCCCCGGCGCACCTCCCGCAGGAGCAGTCGCAGCGCCCCGGCCACATCCCGACCGCGCGCAACATCCCGTGGTCGAAGTCCGCCAACGACGACGGCACGTTCAAGTCGGACGACGAGCTCAAGACGATCTACGAGGCCGCAGGCGTCGACCTGTCCAAGGACACCATCGCCTACTGCCGCATCGGTGAGCGCTCCGCGCACACGTGGTTCGTGCTGCACGAGCTGCTGGGCCAGCAGAACGTCCGCAACTACGACGGCTCCTGGACCGAGTACGGCTCCCTCGTCGGCGTACCGATCGAGCTCGGCGCCAACTGACCCTTCCCCCTCCCCCTCAAGGAACGCTTATGTGTGGAGCAAAGGCCGGCGGCCCCGACGCGTCGACCGCCAAGCCCGGTGAGACCACCATCCAGGGCTCCGTGACCCGCGACGGCGAGCCCGTCACCGGCTACGTCCGACTCCTGGACAGCACCGGCGAGTTCACCGCCGAGGTCCCGACGTCCGCGACCGGACAGTTCCGGTTCTACGCCGCCGAGGGCACCTGGACGCTGCGCGCCCTGGTGTCCGGGGCGACCGCCGACCGCAAGGTCGTCATCGCCGAGAAGGGCGACCTCGCGGAGGTCGCCATCGCCGTCTGACGGCACACGAACGGCCGGAGGGCCGCACCCCGGGGTTGGACGCCATGGATGGGGGTGCGGCCCTTCGCGCCGTGCCGGGTCCGGTCGTACCGTGGGGGTATGTACGCGCGGCGCCGCCATTGGTACTTCGCCATGATGGGCACGTGCATCGGCATGTTCGTCCTGGCGTGGGCCGTGGTGCGCCTGTGGTCGGTGCCGGCGGCCGTGGGCATGTGCCTCTTCGCGATGGTCATCCCCCCGGTGGCGGCCATCGTCGCGAACCGGCACGGGCCGGACGACCGGTGGTGGGACGATCCGTCGGGCGACCCGAAGTCGGACGAGTGGTGGGACGAACTCGACGGCAAGCGGCGCCGTTAGCCGGGGTGTTTTTTCCCCAGCCCCGCCCCTTCCCGAAACTGGGGCGCGTGCCCCAGACCCCCGAGCGCGGGCCCGTCGCCGCCTGCGGCGGGAGCGGCCTGCGGCCGCGTCCTCAATCGCCGGACGGGCTGAATTGTGCGGACCGTAGTGAAGCGTGTTGCGGGGCCTGGGGGCTTGCCCCCAGTTTCGGGAAGGGGCGGGTAGGGGAAAAAGCCCGCCGCAGGCGCCACCGCCCCGCGCCCAGAAAACGTCAGTACACCAGCGCCTGCACCTCATCCCCCAACGCCTCCGCCACGAAGACCTGAGCGCCGGCGATCCGCGCCCCCTCGATCAGATCCGCCTCCTCGATGTCGCGGCGCGCAGCGCACTGCGTGCACACCGTGATCAGGCCCCCGCCCACCCGGATGCCTTCGATCAGCTCCGGCAGCGGCGCCGCGTGCGGCAGGGAGAACTCCGCCGCCCGCCCCGGCAGCGCGAACCAGGACGCCTCGCCGGTGAGCCACAGGGAGACCTCGACGCCGCTGGCCACGGCGACGGCCGCGACCGTGAACGCCTGGGAGCAGCGCTCGGGCGCGTCGGCGCCCGCCGTGACCTTGAGGACAAGCTTCTTCTTCGCCATTGGTAGTCAGGGGCGCGGTACTCTTTCGAGCCCGTTTCCCCATTCCCCTTTCAATCCGTGCGTGCGGTTTTCCCGCACACGGCTTACCGAT
>NZ_JBFBBD010000160.1:0-3000 GCF_040689515.1 Streptomyces sp. NPDC051173 | reverse complement strand
GAGGACCTGGAACGCGGTGCGTGGCGCTGTCTTACGTGTTGGGTGCTGTGACTACGCACCGCGTTCCAGAACCTCACCCTCCGGCCCCACCCCCTTCGCCGGTGGGTACGTAGCCCTTCGGGGCACGCCGCTCATTTCGGCCGGGTGTGCCTCTCTTTTCCGCCGGGTGCGCGAAATTCAGCCCGTTGGGGGCACCTCCCAGCGGTAGCTGGGGGAGCTCCCGCCGCAGGCGGCAACGGACCTGAGGCCCGGGGTCTGGGGCAGCGCCCCAGTTTCGGGAAGGGGTGGGGTAGGGGAACAGGCCCGCCGCAGGCGCAACCGGCCCGCAGTCGGGGGCTGGCGAACGAACCCCGCTACGCCGGGTCGTCCGCCAGTTCCGCCACGCCGGTGATCCGGTGCAAGGGATACGTGCGGATCTCGTCCGCCGTGTGGTCGTACGCGGTCACGAAGCCGCCTTCCACCCGCACCGGCGCGATCACGCGCTGGCTCGCCGCGCCCTCCGCGTTGACGTAGCCGATCCAGACCGGGGTGCCCGTGAGGACCGCGGCCTGGACCGCGGCCAGGGTGTCCGCGGAGGTCGTGCGGGGGAGGCGGCCGGGGGCGGAGTCGGGGAGGGGCTTGCGTTCGGCCGTGGCGGCCATGTCGCCCGCGCGGATGGCCCGTACCGCCGCGCCCAGCAGCGTCGCGTCGGGAGCGGGCGGGCCCTCGGGGACGGGGGCCGGGGCCGTGCGGGGAGGGGTGCGGTGGGCGTCGGCGCGGGCGATCAGCACGTCGCCCTCGGCGGACTCCGCGGCGGGCGCGTACCCCATGTCGCGCAGCCCCGCGAGGAGCGCGTCCGGTGCCGCCTGCGCGGCCAGCACCGTCGGGGCGAGGCGGCGCAGCCGCAAGGGCGCGGAGCGGCGGTCGGCGAGGATCTCGGCGAGCGCGGCCTCGTCGTCGCAGCGGAGGTAGGACGAGGCGGCGCCCACCCGCAGGTGGCCGTGGCGGCGGGCGACGTCGTCGACGAGATAGGCGAGAGGCTGCGGCACGGGCGTGCGCGAGTGCGCGGTGAGGAACGCCTTCAGGTCGTCGGCGGTCCGCCCGGCGTCCAGGGCCCGTCGCACGGAGGCGGGGGTGAAGCGGTAGACCGTGGCCCCGCCCTTGGACTCGATGTCGGCGAGCACCCCCAGCGTCTGGGCCAGCGGCCGGACGAGCGGTCCGGGGGCGACAGCCGTGAGGTCGGCCTGGAGCAGGATGTGGTCGAGCGGCTCGGGCAGCAGCGGGGCGAGGAGCGCGGCGGCCCGTACGCCCGCGGCGCCCAGCTCCGGGTCGGTCGGCGGCCGCCACACGGCGTGCGCCTCGTCGACGGGCGGGAGCAGGGCACGCCCGTGCGCGGAGACGGCACCGCGGTTGACGACGCCGAGCAGTTCGGCCTCCGTCAGCGTCCAGCGGGCGAGGCGGGTGCGCAGGTCCTCCTCCGCGCCGGTGGTGACGCGCGGCGGGCGCTCCCAGTGCAGCCGGGCCAGCAGCGTGTCCGGGGAGACGGCGGCGCCCGGCGGGAGGGCGGCGAGGAGCGCGAGGACGCGGTGGCGGACCTCGGGGGCCGGGCCGCGGTCGAGGTCGGGGCCGAGCGCGGCGAGCGTACGGGCCTTGGCGTCCCGGCCGCCGACGAGCCCGGCCGCGCGGGTCGCGGCGAGCCAGGCGGTGGCCAGCCCGGCCCAGCGCCGTTCGGCGGGCAGCTTGAGCCAGTCGTCGTAGGCGGGCGTCGGGGCGTACCGCTCGTCGACCTCGCCGTCGGACGAGAGCAGCCCGGCCGCGTACGCCAGCTCCACCCAGAAGGCGGCCGTCTGCTCAGGGGTGTCGAGGACGGCCGCCGTGCGCTTGAGGTCGCGGATGCTGAGGCCGCCCGCGCGCAGCACCAGCGGGCCGCCGGTCTCCCACTCCTTGAGCAGTTCCTCGACCGTGGCCAGGGCGGTGAACGCCTGCCCGGCGGCCGCCGCGTCCACCGTCCGCTCCGCGTGCCCGGTCACGGGGGCGAGCTCCGGAGCCACCGGTTCGGGTGAGCGGTGCGCGCGCCCGGCGCGCAGGTGGAGGGCCACTTCGCGGGGCAGCACCACATTGCCGGGCCCGGCGGACAGCAGCAGGCCGCGGTCCAGCAGCCAGCGCAGGTGCGGGGCGGGGTCGGCGGTGACCGTGCCGTACGGCGGGCCCCACAGCAGCTTGCCGAGCACGGCCGTCGCGTCGGCGGGGGCCCCGGCGAGCAGCGCGGCCATGCGCGTACGGTCCTCGAACAGTTCGGTCAACGCGTCGACGGCCGTCACCGGATCGTGTGTCGCGGGCAGTCCGGCCGCCGCGATGATCTGCTGGACGCGGCCCGGGGACATGCCCGCCGTGGCCTCCGCGACGGACGGCCCGAGGCCGGTGGGGGAGGGGTGCGCGGCGCTCGGCGCGAGCAGTTCGCGGGCCGTGCGGACCAGGCGCAGCCGGTCCTCGCCGCCCCAGACCAGGGCCTGGTCGCGCAGCGTGCCCAGGGCGCGCGGCAGTTCGCGGGAGACGCGGGGGTCCGCGGCCTCGTCACCGCTCAGCAGCGCGTCCAGCGTGGCGTACGGACAGGGGTCCGGGGCGACCGCGAGCGCCTCCGCGGCCTGGAGGGCGAACCGGTCCAGGCGCTCCAGCGCGCGGACGACCGAGGCGCGGGTGCCGGCGCGGGTGGCAAGCTGCGTGAGGTCGCCGGGGACGGGGTTGAGCAGGTCCGGCCGGGCGACGAGGAGGGCCGCGAGGGCGTCGTCGGGCCTGCCGCGCAGCTCTTCCGCGAGGGTGCGGGGGGCGCCGGTTCTGTCGGCGGGGCGGCGCGGGGTGGTCATTCTGCTTACGGTACCGGTCCGCTGCGCTTTGCTGCTGATCTGCTTGGGGGTGCGGGTCGCTTGCGCCTGCGGCGGGCTTCTTCCCCAGCCCCGCCCCTTCCCGAAACTGGGGGCAAGCCCCCAGACCCCCGCAACACGCTTCGCGCGTTGTCCTCAA
>NZ_JBFBBD010000159.1:0-3191 GCF_040689515.1 Streptomyces sp. NPDC051173 | reverse complement strand
GCCGGTGGACATCGACCTGGATGCCGATGACCTCGACGAGCAGATCAAGGCGCTGGAAGCCGCCGAGCAGACGCGCCTGGGGCCGATCACGCCGGCGAACGTGGCCCGGCTGCCGATGGCCATCATCAACCGCATCGGCGAGGAACTCGGCCGCATCGCGGACCCTTCCTAGGCCCCGGCAGCCCGTACTACGAGGACGTGCTGCTGCCCGTCGAATCCATCCTCGACGGCACCTGGGCCTCGGGGGACGCACCGGCGGAGTGGGCCGATTTCATCCTGATGCGGCGCATGCACTGGACCTGGGCCGACCTCCAGCAGACGCCCCTGTACGTGCGCCGGTACGCGCTGGACTTCCTCGGCCTGATCGCCGAGCAGGAGCAGCGGGAGAACGACCGCGCCCAGCGTGAGGCCGGCCGGGCCCAGCGAATGGGGTGAGCTGCGTGCCGGAGCTGCGGCCGGGTATGTTCGCCCGCCTCTTCACCGAGATCGACCGCGACGCCCAGCTCAAGGCCCACACCGTCATCTCCCGCCTGGCCGGTGCGGTGGAGCGGCAGGCGAAGATCAACGCCAGTAACGGGGCGCATCCTTACGGCACCCCGACTCCGGCCCGGCCGGGCACCGGGCCAGCGGTCATCTCCGGGACGCTGCGCCGCTCGCTGACCCACACGGCGGTGGTGTTCACGGGCGGCGGCTGGGAGTCGAAAGTCGGCACCGCTCCCGGAGCCGCCCCGCCCTACGGCAGATCCCGCACCCCGTCCAGCAAGTACGGGATGTACCTGGAGCGGGGCATGCTGCGCAACGGCGCCGCCTACCCGTTCCTGCTGCCCGCGTTCCGGTTCGGCGTCACGCACGTCGCCCCGCAGCTGTACCAGGCGGTCTTCCGGCCCGGCTGGCCCCGCATCTGATCCCCGCTCCCCTTCCGTGCGAGAGGCGGTGGCGCGGTGCCGGATGTCGCCGACCTGTTCGTGATCCTGCGGGCGGAGACCGCCCCCTTCACCGCCGGGATGCGCACCGCGTCCGCGGAGGGCGAGAGCTTCACCGCGAAGATGGGCGGCGTCGGGGGCGCCATGACCAAGCTCGGTGCCGCGACCACCGTGGCCGGGATCGGCATCGCCGCGGTCAGTATCAAGATGGCCGGGGATTTCCAGGCCTCGATGCAGAAGCTGGTCACCACGGCGGGCGAGTCACAGGCGAACCTGAAGAAGGTCTCCAACGGGATCCTGGACATCGCCGTCCAGACCGGCACGTCCACCAAGTCGCTGGCCGACGGAATGTACATGGTGGAATCCGCCGGGTTCCACGGAGCCGAGGGCCTGACCGTCCTGAAGACCGCCGCTCAGGGGGCCCGCGCTGAGCAGGCGCCGCTGCCGGAGGTCACCAACGCCGTCACTTCGGCCCTGAAGTCCTACCACCTGCCCGCCTCGGCGGCGGTGCAGATCACCAACGAGATGGTGGCCGCCGTCGGGCACGGCAAGATGACGTTCGGCGAGTTCGCCGGCAGCCTCTCCACCGTCCTGCCGATCGCCGCCTCCGCCCACCTCGGCTTCGACCAGGTCGGCGGCGCCATCGCCACCCTGACCAACCACGGAACCTCGGCGCGGGAAGCGACCCAGGAACTCGCCTTCTCCATCCGCTCCTTGCAGGCCCCGAACAACGTGGCCGTCCAGGAGATGCAGCGGCTGGGCCTCTCCAGCGTCGACGTCTCCACGCACCTGGGGCAGCGCGGCCTGACCGGCACGATCCAACTGCTGGAACAGGCGGTACTCCAGCACATGGGCCCGGCCGGCACGGTCCTGCTCAATGCGTTCAACACCTCCAAGCAGGCCGCCGCCGACGCCCAGGCAATGATCGACAAGATGCCCGCGAGCCTGCAGAAACTCGCGCAGGCCTACGCGAACGGCAGCATCAGCGTCACCGACTGGAAGAAGCAGATCAAGGCTCTCCCCGTCGACCAGGCGAACCTGTTGACCCAGTTCGCAACGCTGGAGAACAAGACCAAAGGCTTCAACTCCCAGCTCAAGGCGGGCGGCCCGTCGGCGCAGACGTTCAACGACGCCATGAAGAAGATGATGGGCGGCGCCACCGGGCTGAACACCGCCCTCATGCTCGGCGGCGACAACATGTCATCGTTCAAGGCGAATGTCGCCGCCGTCGGCGCCGCCGGACAGCACGCGGGCAAGGACATCGAGGGCTGGGCCAGGACGCAGCAGACCTTCAACTTCCAGATCAGCCAGCTCAAAGAGCGCGTACAGGTCGCGGCCATCACGATCGGCACGCAGCTGATCCCCGTCGTCAGCGCGGTGATCGGGTTCTTCACCCAGTACCAGGGTGTCACCCTGGCCCTGGCCACCGTGATCGGCGTGGTCCTGACGGCCGCAGTCATCCGGTTCTCCACCAGCGCGGTCGTCGGTGCTGTCGCGGGCGTGAAGGAGATCGGCACCGCGCTTGTCGGGGCCGGCCAGGCGATCCGCGCGTTCGCCACGTCGGAGCGAGTGGCCGCGGCCGCCTCCGCGATCCTGACCGGCGCGCAGGCCGCCCTCGACGCGGTCCTCGACGCCAACCCCATCGTCCTGATCGTGCTGGCGGTCATCGCCCTGATCGCCGCGCTGATCTACGCCTACCAGCACTGCGCACGGTTCCGGGCCATCGTGCAGGCGGCGTTCGAGGGCGTGAAGATCGCCGCTGTCCTGGTGTGGCACGCCCTCCAGGCCGTCTGGAACGGGATCGTCGTCGGGGTCCAATGGCTCTGGCACGCCCTCCAGGCCGCATGGAACGCGATAGCCACCGTCACGAGCACTGTATGGAACGCCATTGCGGGTTTCTTCCGGAAATGGTGGCCCGTCCTCCTGGTGATCTTCGCGCTCCCCGTCGCCGTCCTGCTTGCTCTCTGGAACCACTTCCACACTCAGATCACCAGCGTCGCGCACGCCGTCTGGAACGCGATCGCCGCCTTCTTCGGGGGGATCTGGACCGGCATCAAAGCCGTCGCGCAAACCGTGTGGCTGGGCATCCAGACCGTGATCATCCGGCCCATGGACGCTGCATGGCAGTTCCTCCAGTCCCTGTGGCGGACCGTCACGAGCTGGCTGTCCTCCACCTGGAGCAGTATCCGCAGCGCTGCCTCCAGCCTGTGGAACTCGATCCGGTCGTCGATGACCGGACCGCTGCTCTCCGCTGCCCAGACCATCGCC
>NZ_JBFBBD010000158.1:0-3220 GCF_040689515.1 Streptomyces sp. NPDC051173 | reverse complement strand
AGTTTGAGGACAACGCGCGAAGCGTGTTGCGGGGTCTGGGGCAGCGCCCCAGTTTCGGGAAGGGGCGGGGCTGGGGAACAAGCCCGCCGCAGGCGCCACGCACGCGCACCCGGGAAGGGCGGGGCCGGGGAACAAACCCCCCGGTCACCGAGCCGGCTTCGTGCACCCCCGCGGCCCCGCGAGAAGCGTCGCGCAGGCCGTCGCCTGATCCGGAGCCGAGACCGTCACCATGGGCGTGTAGCCATCAGCCGTATGGCCGGGCGTGGCCCCGACACGACCGGCCTCCGTACGGGCCGGAGCCGAAGCCGTGGGGCGGGAGTTTATGCGGACGGCGTCCCCGCTCGCGGCCTGGGTGATGCGGCCCCACGCCGCCCGGCAGACCTCGCTGTAGCGCACCTCGACGTACGACCTGCCGACCGTCGCCGAGCCGGCCGTCGTCGCACGGGCGCCGCCGCAGCCCATCGCCTCGGGGTCCTTGCCCGCGCAGCTGTCACCGGCGCACTTCACCCCGGTCGGGAGGTCCGCGGAAGCACTGGCGGCGGGCGAGGTGGCGGGCGGCGCCTCCGCCCCTTTGTGCTTGTCGCCGCCGCCCGCGCCGAGCAGCAGCGCGGCCGCGGCGACGACGAGGAGGGCGCCCACGACACCGGTCACGAAGAGCGCGGCCCGGCGGCGCGGCCGCTGTCCGACGGGGATGGCCTTGGCGCGGTAGTCGGGCGGCCGGGGCGAGCGCGGCACGGACGGGGCGGGCGGCGCGGGGGCCTCCTCGGCGCGCGGCGGGGCTTCGCGGCAGAGCGGCGGCCGCGCCGGCGGGCCGAACTCGCCCAGCGCGGCCCGCGCCTGGGAGACCCGGGCGGCCTCCATCGTGACGTCGTGCCGCAGCTCGGAGCGGCTCCAGGCCCGTTCGGCCAGCTCCCACATGGTGCTCAGGTGCCCGACGTCGGTGCCCGTCACCTCGGCGAGGGCCTCGGCGGCGCCGAGCGGCGGCAGCAGCCGCCCGTTCAGATACCGCTCCCAGGACGTCTTGCTGTAGCCGGTGCGGTCGGCCACGGCACCTAGGCTCAGCCCGCTGCGTTCGACGAGTCTGCGCAGCTGTTCGGTGAATTCGCCGACCTGTGGGTCGAGTTCTTCCGGTAGCGCCCTCCAGCGAGGCATTGCCGTCCCCCTGTTCCCCCGTTGCGTACGGTTGTCCCCCGCGGTCCCGGTGCTGGCTACCCAAGGGGATGCCACACATCAGCATGGCAGTTCCCAACCCGGGGGCGCACGGTGGCATTTGGGGTCAACAACGGGGTGGTATGCACCCTTGTCGCGCCGGGGGCGCAACTGGTACGGAACGGAGACCTCGTCCCAGAACCGTCACTTCCCGGCCACAGCAGGCTTGAAGATCTTGCCCGGCCCCGTTCCGATCATGATTCTCGTATCGGGCGGTGTCCCGTCTTCCCACGGGGGTGGAAGACAGGGCACCGTGGCCGCTCACCCGGAGGGAGGCGGTCCGCGCCTCCCGGCCAGGGTGGTGCGGACCGCCTTCTCGCGCAAGGGGTTCAGCGGGCGGCCATCCGCCGCCCGAGCTTCTCGTCCAGCGCGTCCAGGAACTGCTCTGTGGTCAGCCAGGGGGTGTCCTTGGAGATCAGCGCCGCCAGGTCCTTGGTCATCCGGCCGCCCTCGACGGTCTCGACGCAGACCCGCTCCAGCTCCTCCGCGAAGGCGGTGACCTCGGGGGTGCCGTCGAGCCTGCCGCGGTGGGCGAGGGCGCGGGTCCAGGCGAAGACCGAGGCGATCGGGTTGGTCGAGGTCGGCTTGCCCTGCTGGTGGTGGCGGTAGTGCCGGGTGACCGTGCCGTGGGCGGCCTCGGCCTCCAGGGTGCGGCCGTCGGGCGACATCAGGACCGAGGTCATCAGGCCCAGCGAGCCGAAGCCCTGCGCGACGATGTCGGACTGCACGTCCCCGTCGTAGTTCTTGCAGGCCCAGACGTAGCCGCCGGGCCACTTCAGCACGGCGGCGACCATGTCGTCGATCAGCCGGTGCTCGTAGGCGAGCCCCGCCCGCTCGAACTCCGCCCGGAACTCCGCGTCGAAGACCTCCTGGAAGAGGTCCTTGAACCGCCCGTCGTACTTCTTCAGGATGGTGTTCTTCGTCGAGAGGTAGACGGGATAGCGGCGGGCCAGGCCGTAGCGGAACGAGGCGCGCGCGAAGTCGCGGATCGAGTCGTCGTGGTTGTACATCCCGAGCGCCACCCCCGGGCCCGGGAAGTCGTGCACCTCCACCTCGGCCGGCTCGGAGCCGTCCTTCGGGGTGAAGGTCATGGTGAGGGTGCCGGGGCCGGGGATCTTGAGGTCGGTCGCGCGGTACTGGTCGCCGAAGGCGTGACGGCCGACGACGATCGGCTCGGTCCAGCCCGGCACCAGCCGCGGCACGTTCGCCATGATGATCGGTTCGCGGAAGATCACCCCGCCGAGGATGTTGCGGATCGTGCCGTTGGGCGACGGGTACATCGCCTTGAGACCGAACTCCTCGACCCGCGCCTCGTCCGGCGTGATCGTCGCGCACTTCACGCCGACGCCGTGCCGCTGGATGGCCTTGGCGGCGTCGACGGTCACCTGGTCGCTGGTGGCGTCGCGGTGCTCGATCCCCAGGTCGAAGTAGTCCAGCTCGATGTCGAGGTAGGGAAGGATCAGCTTGTCCTTGATGAAGGACCAGATGATGCGGGTCATCTCGTCGCCGTCGAGCTCGACGACGGGGTTGGCAACCTTGATCTTGGCCATGGGGAGATCTTCGTCCCGGGACCCCGGGCAGTCACGCACCCCACGCACGCTTTCCGCTGGTTGCGGTTTTGGTCGCCGCCCGGCTGCGTCTGCTGTGCGGCTCCGCCGCGTGCGGGGCTACGCCCCGGGCCCCCTTGTCTGCGGGTCGGCTGGCGCCTGCGGCGGGCTCCTTCCCCTACCCCGCCCCTTCCCGGAACTGGGGCGCTGCCCCAGACCCCGGCGCGCGGGTCCGTTGCCGCCTGCGGCGGGAGCTCCCCCAGCTACCGCTGGGAGGTGCCCCCAACGGGCTGGATTTCACGCACCCGGCGGAAAAGAAAAGAACGGCGTGCCCGGCGGAAAAGACAGAGAGGCGTGCCCCGAGGGTCTACGTACCCACCGGCGGAGGGGGTGGGGCCGGAGGGTGAGGTTCTGGAACGCGGTGCGTAGTCACAGCACCCAACACGTAAGACAGCGCCACGCAC
>NZ_JBFBBD010000157.1:0-3261 GCF_040689515.1 Streptomyces sp. NPDC051173 | reverse complement strand
AGCAAGGCTCTGCGTGCGCTGTCCGGCCGTGGCGGGATGGTCTCGGTCTCCCTGGATGCGGAGGCGGTCGAGGAGCGGCTGGACGGCCGACTCGCGGTGGCAGCCGTCAACGGACCCGCCACGGTGGTTGTTTCCGGTGACAACGACGCCCTCGACGAACTCCTCGCCCGGTGTGAGGCGGACGGTATCCGTGCCCGCCGTATCGCGGTGGATTACGCCTCGCACTGCGCGCACGTGGAGGAGATCGAGGCCGCGCTGTTGCGCGATCTCGCCGGCATCTCTCCGCGTTCGGCGTCGGTGCCGTTCTATTCGACGGTGACCGGTGGTGTGCTGGAGACCAGCGCTCTGGACGCCGGTTACTGGTATCGCAACCTGCGTCAGACCGTCCGCTTCGAGGAAACCGTCCAGGCCCTCCTGGACGACGGTTTCCGCCTGTTCGTGGAGTCCAGCGCCCACCCGGTCCTGACCATGGGCGTCGAGCAGACCGCCGAAGCCCACAACATCACTGCTGTCGGTTCGCTGCGCCGCGACGAAGGCGGCCTCGACCGTTTCCTGA
This sequence comes from Streptomyces sp. NPDC051173, assembly GCF_040689515.1. NCBI lineage: Bacteria > Bacillati > Actinomycetota > Actinomycetes > Kitasatosporales > Streptomycetaceae > Streptomyces > Streptomyces sp. NPDC051173. The sequence continues at coordinate 2,705 of NZ_JBFBBD010000157.1, read as the reverse complement.
CCTCCGTCGCGGAGGCGTTCGTCGGCGGAGCCTCCGTCGACTGGGCCAAGCTCTTCGACGGCACGGGCGCGCGTCGCGTAGACCTCCCCACGTACGCCTTCCAGCACCAGCACTACTGGATCAACCCGCCCGCCGCCCGTCTCGGGGATGTGACGTCCGCCGGTCTGGGAGCGGCGGATCACCCGCTGCTGGGCGCCGTGGTGTCGCTTGCCGATGTGAACGGGCTTGTCCTGACCGGCAGGTTGTCGGTGGGTGCGCAGCCGTGGCTCGCCGACCATGTCGTGCTGGGGAGGGTGGTGGTCCCCGGCACCGCGTTCGTCGAACTCGCGCTGCGCGCGGCCGATGCCGCCGGGTGCCAGGGCCTGGAGGAACTGACGCTGCAAGCACCCTTGGTGCTCCCCGAATCGGGGGCCGTGCAGGTGCAGGTGGTCGTCGGCGGTACGGAGGACCCGGAGCGCCGTGAGTTCGGCGTGTACTCGCGGGTCGAGGGCGATCACGACGAGGAGTCGTGGACCTGCCACGCGAAGGGCGTACTGGCGGCGACCGTCGCTGACGAGGCATCGGACGCCCGGCAGTTGGCCGTGTGGCCACCGGCCGAGGCCGTGGCCGTCCCGGTGGACGACCTGTACGAGCGCTTGGCCGCATCGGGCCTGGAGTACGGGTCCGCGTTCCGCGGTGTGCGGGCGGCGTGGCGACGAGGCGACGAGGTGTACGCCGAGGTCGCGCTGCCGGACGAGCAGTGCGAGGAAGCCGGGCGCTACGGCATGCACCCGGCGCTGCTTGACGCCGCGCTGCACGTGACCGGCGTGGGCCACCTCACCGCCCCGGACGCCGACGACACGCACTCGGCACGCCTGCCCTTCGCGTGGACCGGTGTGTCCCTGCACGCCACGGGCGCGACCACACTGCGTGTGCGCCTGTCGCGGTCCGGGGCGGACGGGGTGTCGGTCCTGGTGGCCGACGCGACCGGTGCTCCGGTGGCCACCGTCGGCTCGCTCGTGGGCCGTCCCGTGTCGCCTGAACTGCTCGACAGCGCCGCGCGGTCGTCGCTGGAGTCGCTGTTCGGCGTGCGGTGGGAGGCGGTGCCGGCCGGTGACGTGCCGGGTGCTGCGGGGGAGTGGGCGGTTCTCGGCCCTGACGGTTCCGAGCTCGCGGCCGCGCTCGCAGCGGCCGGACACCGGGTCTCGCGCCTGCCCTCGGCAACGGAGGGGGCCTTCCCCGAGGTCGTTCTCCTCCCGCTCCCGTCCCCGTCGGATTCCGGCGACCTCGCCTCGGTGACCCGTGACGTGACGTACCGGGCGCTGCGGGCCGTACAGGAATGGCTGGGCGACGACGCGGCCGCCGCGTCGAGGCTCGTGTTCGTGACCCGGGGCGCCGTCTCGACCGCGCCGGGCGAGGACGTCCCCGACCTGGCGGCGGCCGCCGTGTGGGGCCTGGTCCGGTCGGCGCAGACGGAACACCCGGACCGCTTCGCCCTGGTCGACCTCGACACCTGGGACGGCGCTGCCGAAGCGGTGCGCACCGCGCTCGCCTGCGATGAACCGCAACTCGCCCTCCGCACCGGCGAATTCCGTGCCCCCAGGCTCGTCAAGGCCCCCGCTCCTCCCGGCGCCGCCGGGACGTGGGACGGCTCCGGCACCGTGCTGATCACCGGCGCCGGCGGCGTACTCGGCCGGCTGGTCGCCCGGCACCTGGTCGCCGAACACGGCGTACGCAGCCTGGTGCTGGTCTCCCGCCGCGGCCGCGCCGCCTCCGGGATGACCGAGCTGGAGACGGAGCTCGCCGGTCTGGGCGCGAGCGTCGTCCTCGAAGCGTGCGACGTGACGGACCGGGAGGCGCTGGCGGGTGTGCTGGCGCGGATCCCGCAGGACATGCCCCTGCGCGGGGTGGTGCACGCGGCCGGCGTACTGGACGACGGTGTCGTGGAGTCGTTGACGCCCGAGCGCGTGGACGCCGTGTTCCGGCCGAAGGTGGACGCGACGCTGCTCCTGGACGAGCTGACGCGGGGGCTGGACCTCTCGGCCTTCGTGCTCTTCTCCTCGGCCGCCGCGACGTTCGGCGCGGCGGGACAGGCCAACTACGCCGCGGCGAACACCTTCCTCGACGCCCTGGCCGCGGACCGGCGGGCGCACGGCCTGCCCGCGGTGTCGCTGGGCTGGGGTTTCTGGGCGGAACGCAGCGACATGACCGGCCACCTGGCCGACGCCGACCTGGCCCGGATGGCTCGCGGCGGCGTCGTACCGCTGTCGTCGCGGGAAGGGCTGGCGCTCTTCGACGCGGCGACCGCGTCGGACGAGGCGCTGCTGGTCCCGGTGCGACTCGCCGCCGCGGTGCTCCGCGGCGGGAGCGGCCCCGTGCCGCCGCTGCTGCGCCGCTTGGTGCGGACCCCCGCGCGGAGGGCCGTGGCCGCGGCCACGGCAGCGGACGGCGGCCTGTGGAGCGACCTGGCCCGGCTGCCGGAGAGCGAGCGGGAAGCGGCCGTGCTGGACGTGGTCCGCACGCACATCGGTGCCGTACTCGGCTACGCGCCGGGTGACCAGGTGGCATCCGACCTCGCCTTCCGAGAGCTCGGTTTCGACTCGTTGACCGCGGTGGAGCTGCGGAACCGGTTGAACGCGGCCACGGGTCTGCGGTTGTCGGCCACGCTGGTCTTCGACTATCCGAGTCCTGTGGTGCTCGCCCGGCATCTGCTGGGTGAGTTGGTG
>NZ_JBFBBD010000156.1:0-3312 GCF_040689515.1 Streptomyces sp. NPDC051173 | reverse complement strand
CCCGGCGGCTCCTAATCGGCGCCCGGTCCGGAATTCGGCACGCCGAAATCCATCCCGTTCAGGGGTCATGCAGTAGAGATTGCCGCCGGTGCGGCGTGAGTGGCCGCCTCGCCGTCCTCGCGGACGCCGGGGCAACTCGAAGAACTCTACACGAGCCCGTAGGACGCATCAAACCTGTGGCGCAAGGGGGTTTCGCAGGAGTACGGTCGGCGCATGACTCAGCATGCGTGCCGCAGCACTCGGCAGTGGTGGGCCGCCTGACCCGGCGGCCCGTCTTCTGCGCATGCATCCACGGCCGCCGCCTCGGCGGCCTTTTTGCTGTCCGTGGTGGTGGTCCCTCTCCAAGGGAGGCAAGACCCCATGACCCGGATCTTCAGCGGTATCAAGCCCACCGGCCACCTGACGCTGGGCAACTATCTCGGAGCCGTACGCCAGTGGGTCGAGACGGACCAGCACAAGGCCGACGCGCTCTTCTGCGTCGTCGACCTGCACGCCCTGACCGTCGACCACGATCCCGCCAGGGTCCGCAGGCTCAGCCGGCAGGCGGCGACGCTGCTGCTCGCCGCGGGGCTGGAGCCGTCCCTCTGCACGATGTTCGTGCAGAGTCATGTGGACGAGCACACCCGGCTCTCCTATCTGCTCGAGTGCACGGCGTCCGACGGTGAGATGCGCCGGATGATCCAGTACAAGGAGAAATCGGCGCGTGAGCGGGCGACCGGCGGGAGCGTACGGCTGTCACTGCTGACGTATCCCGTGCTGATGGCGGCCGACATCCTCGCCTATTCGGCGGACGAGGTGCCCGTGGGCGACGACCAGGCCCAGCACGTAGAGCTCACGCGTGACCTGGCCGTGCGGTTCAACCAGCGGTACGGCCACACGTTCACCGTGCCGAAGGCCGTGCTCCCGAGCGTGGCCGCCAGGGTCATGGACCTCCAGGACCCCACCTCGAAGATGGGGAAGTCCCACGCGGAGACGAGCGGGATCGTCTATCTGCTCGACGAGGCGGACGTCGTACGCAAGAAGATCATGCGTGCGGTGACCGACAGCGGCAGCTCGGTCGTATACGACCGGGAAGAGCAGCCCGGAGTCGCGAACCTGCTGGAGATCCTCGCGGCCTGCGTCGGCGGAAAGCCCGCGGAGCTGGCCGAGGGGTACGACTCGTACGGCGCTCTGAAGCGGGACACCGCCGATGCCGTGCTCGAACTGCTGCGGCCGGTGCGGGAACGGCACGCGGAATTGTGCGCCGACCCGGGATATGTGGACGCGGTCCTGCGCACCGGGGCCGAGCGGGCCAGGAAGGTGGCCCGGCCGACCGTCGACGCGGCCTACGCGGCGATCGGTCTGATGCCGCCCGCCTGAAGGAACGAAGAACGGCCTCGGAGACCGCAAGGGAATCCGAGGCCGTTCCGTACGAGCGGTCGCCGCTGTCAGGCTTGCCCGGAGGCCAGTTCCCGGCTGCGGTCGCGAGCCGCTTCGAGTGCGGCGATCAGAGCGGCGCGTACGCCGTGGCGCTCCAGCTCCCGGATCGCGCTGATCGTCGTGCCCGCCGGCGAGGTGACGGCCTCGCGGAGCTTGACCGGGTGCTCGCCACTGTCGCGCAGCATGACGGCCGCGCCGATGGCCGCCTGGACGATGAGGTCGTGGGCCTTGTCCCGCGGGAGGCCGAGGAGGATGCCGGCGTCGGTCATCGCCTCGACGAGGAAGTAGAAGTACGCGGGGCCCGAACCGGAGAGGGCGGTCGCCGCGTCCTGCTGGGACTCCGGGACCCGGAGCGTCTTGCCGACGGGCTTGAAGATCGCTTCGGTACGGAGGAGATGGTCCTCCGTGGCGTGGGTGCCCGCGGAGATGACGGACATGCCCTCGTCCACGAGGACGGGGGTGTTGGGCATGACGCGTACGACGGGGACGCCCTCCGGCAGCCTCTCCTCGAAGAAGGCCGTGGGGACGCCGGCCGCGGCGCTGATCACCAGCCGATCGGCGGGCAGATGGGGGGCGAGCTCGTCGAGAAGCGTCGCCATGTCCTGCGGCTTCACGGCGAGGATCAGGGTGTCGGCGGCCTTGGCGGCCTCGACGTTGGTGACGGTGTCGACGCCGTAACGGGCGCGGAGTGCCTCGGCCCGCTCCGGGCGGCGGGCGGTGACCAGCAGGTCCTCGATCGACCAGCCTGCGCGGATCATGCCGCTGAGCAGTGCCTCGCCGATCTTTCCTGTGCCGAGAACGGCGACTTTCTGGGCCACGGGGCTCGCTCACCTCTTCTGCGCTGGAGTTCAGGGGCGTCCCCAGCCATCTTCGCACCCGGCGTGCACTCCACGAGGCGACGTGGGAAAGCCGGAGGACGACGAGGGCCACGCCGGAGTGAACGGTACGGAATATTTCTGGCAACCGATTCCACGTTTACATCGTGGCAACACGCCAACTGTCCGGCGCACAGCCGCACTTGGATGGAATGACCGCGGGTGTCCACGGCACGCTCCGCCACCCTCTACCGTCCGGCCTGCCCCCACCTCGACGTCTTCCGCTGCCGCACCGCGTCGTCCGGCAGACAGCGATCTGCATCGCTGTGCGCCGCACCGTGCACTGGAGGCAACCTCATGGAGCAATACCCTTCGGCCGCGCCCGGAACGTTCTGCCGCGGGCCAAGCTCCGGTCAAACCACCGCAGTCGAACACTCCTCGCCAGCCTCCGCGCCGACGTCACCGCGTCACTCGTCGTCTTCCTCATCGCCGTACCGCTCTCCGTGGGCATCGCCGTCGCCTCCGGAGTCCCGGTCGAGCTGGGGCTCGTCACCGGTGTGGTCGGCGGTCTCCTCACCGGGCTGCTGCCGGGCAGCAGCCTCCAGGTCAGCGGGCCGGCCGCCGACCTGACCGTCCTCGTCTACGAAGCCGTGCGGGGCCACAGGCTCGGGGCGCTCGGCGTCCTGGTGCTCGCGGCCGGCGTGCTGCAGATCGCCATGGGGCTGCTGCGCCTGGGGCGGTGGTTCCGGGCGATCTCCGTTTCGGTGGTGCAGGGGATGCTGGCGGGCATCGGCCTGGTGCTCATCGCCGGGCCGTTGTACGCGCTGGCCGACGCGCGCCCACCCGCCGGTGGCCTGGAAAAGCTCGGCGGGCTGCCCGATCCTGCGGGACGTCGGCCGACTGTGGCGGGACCATCGCGGTGAGGCGGTGGTGCTGGTCCGAACGGAATGCGGTGCCGTCGGTCTCCGTGCGCAAATAAAAAGGTCCGGGAACGCAGAAATGCCCTGGCAGGAACCGGAGTTCCCACCAGGGCATTTCATCAAAATTTGTTCGGCGGCGTCCTACTCTCCCACACGGT
>NZ_JBFBBD010000155.1:0-3423 GCF_040689515.1 Streptomyces sp. NPDC051173 | reverse complement strand
CACGGAGGACTAGTCCACGACGAGGGCCGACCGGAAAGAGATGACGGCCAGTGACCGGCAGTCCTCAGTGTCTGTGAGGACTGCCGGTCACCGGCGGTCCCAACCACCAGTGGTCTCCGGTCCGTTGGAACCCGGACCTCACCCCCACGGCACTCCCCCCGCTGCTGCCCGGGGACCCGATGGGCTATGTCGAGGCCGTCAGCGACGACGGCACCGCCGCCGGCTGGTCGGGGGGCCACCCGGTGCGCTGGGCGCCCGACGGCACGGTCACCCAACTGCGGCCGCTGCCCGGCGGCACCAACGCCGACTTCCGCAAGATGAGCCGCACCGGCATCGCGGTGGGAGAGTCCGAGCTCGGCGGGACCTACCACGCGGTGAAGTGGCGCCCGGACGGCCAGGCCGTCCAGCTGGCTCCGCTCAAGGGTGACACCGCCGCCTTGGCCCTCGCGGTCAACAGCTCGGGCACGGTCGCCGGTGTGTCCTACTCGGTCGACAACGTCTACCACCCCGTGAAGTGGAACCCGGACGGCACTCCCGTACCGCTCGACGCGGCCTCGGCCTACTCCACCGCATGGGTCGTCCAGATCAACGACGCCGGCACCGTGCTCGCGCGTGACGCCGTGCCGACCGGTTGCACGATCGCCCAGTTCCGCTCCGTGACCTGGGGTGCCAACGGCACCGTTACGGACCTGGGCCCGCACTCCGACGCGAACGCCATCAACGCTTCGGGCACCGTCGTCGGCCGGCAGCTCGGAGCGGACAACATCGACTACACCGCCATGAGTTGGAGCCCCGACGGCACCGCCACGGCGATCGGCTCCGCGTACGAGTACACCACGGCCGTCGCCGTCAACGACGCCGGTGTCTCCGTCGGGCACACCGGGGCCAAGAACTCGATGGATACTCTGCAGCGCTTCGCCCTCCGCTACGAGGCCGACGGGAGCCTGACCGAACTGAACGTGACACCGGACGGCAGCAACTCCTACACCACGTCCATCAACAACGCCGGCGTGACCGTCGGCGTCCGGATCACCTACCCGAAACCGGAAAGCGCCACGCGCACCGCGGTGATCTGGCGGCCATAACCACCGCCCACCCGTTGGGGGGGGCCATCCGCACACGTGCGGGCCCCCGAACGCCCACCAACCCCTAGCGTTGACTTGGCCCGCCCGCTCAGCAACCCCGGGCGTGCGGCATCCAATTACCGAGCCAACAACCCCTGCCCTGATATGATCATTAAATCTATCCAGTAGTTAGAACTCGGAGTGGGGTAAATGGGTAATTCCGAGGCGCCGGATAAGCATCTCGACAAAATCGCCACCATCCCTAATCTTCTAAGCGCTCTACGGATCGCTGGTGTTCCTTTCTTCCTTTGGATGGTCCTGCAACCCTGCTTCGGAAACCCTAGGCTCGACGGATGGGCAATTGGCATCCTCGTGCTCAGCGGGATTAGTGACTATCTGGACGGAAAGCTGGCTCGCCGCTGGAATCAGATGAGCAGATTGGGGCGGATCCTTGATCCAGCGGCAGATCGTCTCTACACACTCGCTACAGTATCGGCGCTCGTCGCACGCGGCATCATCCCTTGGTGGCTCATGGGGATTTTGCTGACACGTGACCTTTTGATGGCATTCAATATTGCCGCCTTGCGAAGGGTCGGCTATGGACCCCTCCATGTGAACTTCATCGGTAAGGCGGCAACCTTCAATCTTATGTACGCGTTTCCTCTGCTTCTCGTAGCAGCCGGAAACGGATTTCTTGCTGACTCTGCAAAAGTTTTCGGATGGGCGCTGGCGATCTGGGGTGTCGCACTATACTGGTGGTCGGCTGCGCTCTATACCGTTCAGGTTCGACGACTCAGGAATGACTCCCTAAACATTTCTCCCCCCGTGCCTAGCGGTGCGGAGAACCCCGTTTCTGATCCCAATTGATCCGACCCAGACTGACTGTCTGATAACGACCATTGCAGCGCCTTACTGCGGTTGAACTCGTGAGGGTGGTTGGTGGGGTCACGTTACTTTCATGGTCAGCCCGGTCTCGGTGAAGCAGCCGTCGATCAGTTCCGGCCGGTACTGGATCTTTTTGAGTTTGCGCTTCGTGACCTGCACGAGGTGATCGAGGTTGGCGGCGGCGAAGTCGGCCAGGCCGCGTTTGACCAGCGACCAGATGCCTTCCTGCGGGTTGAGCTCAGGAGCGTACGAAGGCAGCTGGAACACCGTCAGCCACTCCTGGTTCTCGGCGAAGAACAGCGCGAGCTCGTCGGCCAGGTGGACGTTGAGATTGTCCCAGACCCAGACCACGGGGGCCCTGAGCTGGTTGTGTGCCGCGACGATCAGGTCGCGGCAGTCCTGCCAGGTGAAGCTCTTCGCCTCGCCTTTCCGTCCCCGGCAGACGTGCAGCCGGTAGAACAGACGGGAGCGTTCACCGCTCCGGAAGCAGACCACGCCCGCCATCGAGACCCGTCCCCGGTCCGAGCCACGGACCCGGACCTGCGGTGTCTTCCCGCGTGGCGCCCAGGTGTGGCCCTTCGGCGGCCTCAGGCCCTGCCCTGCCTCGCCCTCGAAGCAGATATAGGCGTCCCGGGCCGCCGCGGTGGTCTTACCGTCTCCCACACCTCCTCCCGCCACCGCGCGACACTCACGTCGTCGCGCTCCAGTGCCCGCCTCGCCGGCACCTGCGGGGACCAGCCGTGACGCCGCAGCAGCTTCCAGACCCCCTGCACCGTGTACTCCACCCGGAACAAGCGGATGATCAACGCCCGGACCCGCACCAGGGTCCAGCCCTGCTCCTCGCCCCACCCATGCGCCAGGGTGCCGCGCTCCAACTCCCGCACCAGACGCTCCCACTGCCCGGTACTCAGACGTTCCACGCAGACCGGCCCCTTCGAACGAAGGGCCTCCGCCCCGCCCTCACGCCACAGCCTGCGCCACTTCTCCACCCGGCCCACCCCGACATCGAACGCCTCAGCGACAGCGGTGGTCTTCTCCCCACGCGCGAACCACTCCGCCGCCTCCAGCCTCACCCGCTCACGTTCCGCCTGCCTCTTCGGCGTCAGCCCGCCACCTCGCGCATACCTCATGCCCTCGTCATACCGCAGGGATCACGAACCGTCAGTAGTACCAACCACCCCTACAAGTTCAACCGCAGTACCTGGCGGCGCCGATAGGGATGCGGGGCGTGCGCGGTGAGTGCTAGCTTGGCGTAGAAGCGGCTGGGCGCCCGGCCGTGTGGAACCCCCGCCACGGACGGACATTCCGCGACGAGGGCCCACCCGAAGAGATATCGACGGTGTGTGACTGTCAGCCCTCAGGTCTTGTGAGGACTGCCAGTCACCGTCGGATCAGCCACCTCCCGAACTCGCGGATGACCGCGCAGACTCGTTCGGCAAGCGACTTCTTCCGGTGGCGTCCCATGGGCGCCCCC
>NZ_JBFBBD010000154.1:1799-3464 GCF_040689515.1 Streptomyces sp. NPDC051173 | reverse complement strand
TCAGCGGCTCCACCACTTTCCATTCCCCGAAGGGTCCGGAACGGCTTCACGGCCTTAGCATTAATGGATTCGATATTGGGCGTTTCAAAGCGGGTACCGGAATATCAACCGGTTGTCCATCGACTACGCCTGTCGGCCTCGCCTTAGGTCCCGACTTACCCTGGGCAGATCAGCTTGACCCAGGAACCCTTAGTCAATCGGCGCACACGTTTCCCACGTGTGTATCGCTACTCATGCCTGCATTCTCACTCGTGAACCGTCCACAACTCGCTTCCGCGGCTGCTTCACCCGGCACACGACGCTCCCCTACCCATCCCAGCGGGCGTTGGCCCTCATGCTGGAATGACACGACTTCGGCGGTACGCTTGAGCCCCGCTACATTGTCGGCGCGGAATCACTTGACCAGTGAGCTATTACGCACTCTTTCAAGGGTGGCTGCTTCTAAGCCAACCTCCTGGTTGTCTCTGCGACTCCACATCCTTTCCCACTTAGCGTACGCTTAGGGGCCTTAGTCGATGCTCTGGGCTGTTTCCCTCTCGACCATGGAGCTTATCCCCCACAGTCTCACTGCCGCGCTCTCACTTACCGGCATTCGGAGTTTGGCTAAGGTCAGTAACCCGGTAGGGCCCATCGCCTATCCAGTGCTCTACCTCCGGCAAGAAACACACGACGCTGCACCTAAATGCATTTCGGGGAGAACCAGCTATCACGGAGTTTGATTGGCCTTTCACCCCTAACCACAGGTCATCCCCCAGGTTTTCAACCCTGGTGGGTTCGGTCCTCCACGAAGTCTTACCTCCGCTTCAACCTGCCCATGGCTAGATCACTCCGCTTCGGGTCTTGGGCGCGCTACTCAACCGCCCTGTTCGGACTCGCTTTCGCTACGGCTTCCCCACACGGGTTAACCTCGCAACACACCGCAAACTCGCAGGCTCATTCTTCAAAAGGCACGCAGTCACGACGCACCGAGCAAGCTCGATGCGCGACGCTCCCACGGCTTGTAGGCACACGGTTTCAGGTACTATTTCACTCCGCTCCCGCGGTACTTTTCACCATTCCCTCACGGTACTATCCGCTATCGGTCACCAGGGAATATTTAGGCTTAACGGGTGGTCCCGCCAGATTCACACGGGATTTCTCGGGCCCCGTGCTACTTGGGTGTCTCTCAAACGAGCCGTTGATGTTTCAGCTACGGGGGTCTTACCCTCTACGCCGGACCTTTCGCATGTCCTTCGCCTACACCAACGGTTTCTGACTCGTCTCACAGCCGGCAGACCGTGAAAGAGAGATCCCACAACCCCGCATGCGCAACCCCTGCCGGGTATCACACACATACGGTTTGGCCTCATCCGGTTTCGCTCGCCACTACTCCCGGAATCACGGTTGTTTTCTCTTCCTGCGGGTACTGAGATGTTTCACTTCCCCGCGTTCCCTCCACACTGCCTATGTGTTCAGCAGCGGGTGACAGCCCATGACGACTGCCGGGTTTCCCCATTCGGACACCCCCGGATCAAAGCTCGGTTGACAGCTCCCCGGGGCCTATCGCGGCCTCCCACGTCCTTCATCGGTTCCTGGTGCCAAGGCATCCACCGTGCGCCCTTAAAAACTTGGCCACAGATGCTCGCGTCCACTGTGCAGTTCTCAAGCAACGACCAGCCACCCGTC
>NZ_JBFBBD010000153.1:0-3508 GCF_040689515.1 Streptomyces sp. NPDC051173 | reverse complement strand
GTGTCCTCAAACGCCGGACGGGCTGATTTCGCTGGCTACGGTCTGCACCATTCAGCCCGTCCGGCGTTTGAGGACAACGCGCGAAGCCGTGTTGCGGGGGTCTGGGGCGCAGCCCCAGTTTCGGGAAGGGGCGGGTAGGGGAAAAAGCCCGCCGCAGGCGGCGATCACCGGTACAGCGCCGGCCGCCGCGCCAAGGCGACCACCTCGCGGGCACCCGACACCTGCGACCGGGTGCCCGCTTCGCAGGCCGCCGCCGCCGCGTACCCGTCCCACGCCGAGGGTCCCTCCACGCGCCCCGACCGCGTGGCCGTCACCCAGCGCTGCACCTGCTCGTCGTACGCGGAGCGGAAGCGCGTCACGAAGTCCTGGGCGATCTCGCCGCCCCAGCGGCCCGCCGTGTTCACGAGCGGGCCGTGCGCGTCGCCGATGCGCGCGCTGCCGCGCTCGCCGACGGCCTCGCACTGGACCTGGTAGCCGAAGCCGCAGTTGACGAAGATCTCGACGTCCGCGAGGGCGCCGCCGGAGGTCTCCAGGAGGACGAGCTGGGGGTCGCTCAGGCCCTCGGGCGCGGCGGGGGAGCGGGCCGGCTTGAGGACGGTGACGGCGGCGATCTCCTGGCCGAGGAGCCAGCGGGTGGCGTCGATCTCGTGGACCACCGAGTCGTTGATCATCATCTGCTCGGTGAAGCCGGGCGGCGTGGTGACGTTGCGGTGCCGGCAGTGCAGCATCAGCGGGCGCCCGATCCCGCCGCCGTCCAGCAGGGCCTTCAGCTGGAGATACTCCGCGTCGTACCGCCGCATGAAGCCCACCTGGACGCGCCGGTGCCCGAGCCGGGCCTCGGCCTCCACCACGCGCAGCGCGGACGCGGCGTCCGGCGTCAGCGGCTTCTCGCACAGCACGGGCAGGTCGCGCGCGAACGCCGCCAGCAGCGCGGCCTCGTGCGCGGGGCCGGGGGAGGCGATGAGCACGGCGTCCACGTCGGGGGCGGACAGGGCGGCGGCCGTGTCGGTGTAGGCCGTGCAGCCGTCGATGCCGGCGGCAGCCCCCTTCGCGCGGTCGCCGTCGACGTCGACGACCGCCGCGACCCGCGCCCCGCTGATGACCCGGTCGAGCCGCCGGACGTGGTCGGCGCCCATCCGCCCCGTGCCGATGACGGCGACGCCGAGCGTGCCTTGCTGCGTCATGGTGCGTGTCTCCTTGCTTCCGTGCGTTGCGGGGACGCCGTCAGACGCCGCAGCCCCGCAGATAGCGCCGGGTGCGCCGGGCGATGGGCAGCGGGCGGTCGGGAGAGCAGGGGTACATGTCCTGCTCCACGATGGCGAACAGATCGGCGTCCAGCTTCGCGGCGGCCGCGAGCACGGGCTCCAGCGCCGGTACGCCGCGCGGCGGTTCGCACATCACGCCCTGCCGCACGGCGGGCCCGAACGGCGTGCCCTTGGCGACCACGTCCGCCAGCACCGCCGGGTCGACCTGCTTGAGGTGGAGGTAGCCGATCCGCTCGCCGTAGGTCTCGATGAGCTTGACGCTGTCACCGCCGCAGTACGCGTAATGGCCGGTGTCCAGGCACAGGTTGACCAGCGCCGGGTCCGTCGCGTCGAGGAAGCGCTCGACGTGCGCCTCGGTGTCGATGTGGGTGTCGGCGTGCGGGTGGACGACGATGTCCAGCCCGAAGCGGTCGCGCACCTCGCGGGCCAGCCGCTCCGTGCCCGTGGCCAGGTGGCGCCACTGCTCGGCCGTCAGCTCGGGGCTCTCCACGGTCTCGGCGGTGCGGTCGTCGCGCCAGAAGGACGGGATGACGACCAGGTGCCGCGCGCCCGTCGCCCGCGCCAGCCCGGCGACCGCCGCCACCTGCTCCCAGGTCGCGTCCCAGACGGCGGGGCCGCGGTGGAGGGCGGTGAAGACCGTGCCCGCGGAGACGGAGAGGCCGCGCCGGCCGGTCTCGTCGCGCAGCCGGGCGGGGGCGGTGGGGAGATAGCCGTACGGCCCGAGCTCGATCCAGGCGTAGCCCGCGTCGGCGACCTCGTCCAGAAAGCGCTGCCAGGGGACCTGGGCCGGATCGTCGGCGAACCACACGCCCCAGGAGTCCGGGGCGGAACCCACCCGGATGCGGGACGGGGGCGACGGAGCGGGGCTGGGGGGCATCTGCGGCTCTCCTCGGGTCGCCTCGGACGAGGGGCGGGGCTCCTCCGTAGCTTCCCCGCCGGGCGGACGGGGTGTCAAGGTTACGTCCGGACATTCGGACGTCACGTCAAGTCCGGCCCGAGTACGTCAATATGTAAGGACAATTCCTTGACAGGGTCGTGAGGCCCCGGCTAGACCTGACCCCATGAGCGAGACGGGACCGTACGACCTGATCACGATGGGCCGGGTCGGGGTGGACCTCTATCCCCTCCAGCCCGGCGTGCCGTTGGCGGAGGTCGAGACCTTCGGGAAGTTCCTCGGCGGGTCGCCGGCCAATGTCGCGGTCGCCGCCGCCCGGCTCGGCCGCCGCACCGCGCTGATCAGCCGCACCGGCGCCGACCCCTTCGGCGACTACGTCCACCGGGCGCTGCGCGACTTCGGCGTGGACGACCGGTGGGTGACGGCCGTACCCGCCCACCCCACGCCCCTGACCTTCTGCGAGATCTTCCCGCCGGACGACTTCCCGCTCTACTTCTACCGCCGCCCCAAGGCGCCCGACCTCGACATCCACACCGCCGAGCTGGACCTGGACGCCGTGCGCGCCGCCCGGATCTTCTGGGTGACGGGCACGGGGCTGTGCGAGGAGCCGAGCCGCTCCGCGACCCTGGCCGCGCTCGCGGCCCGCGCCAAGCGGGGCACCACGGTCTTCGACCTCGACTGGCGCCCGCTCTTCTGGGGCGGCGAGGGGGGCGCCTCCGGCGACGGCGGGCGTACGGGCGCCGCCGCGATGGCCACCGCCCGGCCGTACTACGCGGCCGCCCTCGCCCACGCCACCGTCGCCGTCGGCAACGCCGACGAGTGCGAGGTCGCCACCGGCGAACGCGAACCGCTCGCGGCGGCCTGGGCGCTCCTCGACGCCGGCGTCGAACTGGCCGTCGTCAAACAGGGCCCCAAGGGCGTCCTCGCCGTCCACCGGGACGGCACGACGGCCGAGGTCCCGCCGGTGGAGATCGAGGTCCTGAACGGCCTGGGCGCGGGCGACGCGTTCGGAGGGGCCCTGTGCGACGGCTTGTTGGCGGGGCGTCCCTTGGAGGCGGCGCTGCGGTACGCGAACGCGGCGGGGGCGCTGGTGGCTTCGCGGCTGTCGTGTTCGTCCGCGATGCCGACGCCTGCGGAGGTCGAGGGTCTCCTCGGCGTTCAGGGTGGCTAGTGTCTTGGGCTGCTCGCCGTTGCCGAGTGCGGGTCCGTTGCCGCCTGCGGCGGGAGCGCCCTGCGGGCGCGTCCTCAAACGCCGGGTGCGGCTGTGCCGTACTGTTCGGCCTCGTCACCGGCATCACCGTCGGAGCCGTGCTCACCGCGGCCCTCGCGCTGCACGCGGTCACGAAGT
>NZ_JBFBBD010000152.1:0-3584 GCF_040689515.1 Streptomyces sp. NPDC051173 | reverse complement strand
AGTTTGAGGACAACGCGCGAAGCGTGTTGCGGGGTCTGGGGCAGCGCCCCAGTTTCGGGAAGGGGCGGGGCTGGGGAACAAGCCCGCCGCAGGCGGAACCCCTACCGCCACGCTCCAGGATCGTGGTCACTGACCGCGAACACCGTCCCATCCGGCGCCGCCCCGAAAACCTTCCCATCCGCCGCCACCGGCGCAGGAAGCAGATCCAGATACCCCCGCCCCGCCCGAGTGAGCCGGGGCGACGTCTGACCGAGCAGCGCACCCCGCCCCGTGTCGACGGCCAGCAACCGCCCGTCCGCGGCGGAGAAGTACAGCCGGTCGTCGGCCAGGACGAGAGCCGACGCGTTGGCCACGGACGTGTCCAGCCGCCACCGCTGCCCTCCGCCCGTTCCCGTGGGGTCGACACCCACGGCCGTCAGCCCACCGTCCGAGGACAACAAGTAGACCGCGTCACCCCGCGCCGCCGCGCTCGTGACGCTCAACGGCGTGCTCAAGGACACCCGGTGGTCGTTCTGTTCGGCGGGGGAGTAGCGGACGACGGCGGAGACACGGTCGCGGGAGTCGACGGCCGTCAGATACAGCGCGCCCCGCGGACCCACGCCCACAGGCGTCAGATCGCCGTCCAGCGTGCGCTGCCACAGCGTCGTCCCGCGCAACGGATCGAGCGCGAGCAGCTGCGTACGGTGCTGCCCCGGGCCGGCCGGGGAGACGGCGTAGACGGGCGCACCGAGATCGCGCCCGCCGACGACCTGGGGATCGGCGTAGGAACCGGCGTCGGAGTCCGCGAAGGACGAGAAGACCGGCTTCGCGTACCCCGGCAGCTTGTGACTCCAGCGCTCCCTGCCCGACGCACCGTCGACGGCCGTCACCGTCCCGTCGGCCGCGACCAGCAGCAGCGTGTCACCCGCGTGATAGACCCGCCCGTTGTACACCGACACGTCCCGCGTCCAGCGCTGCTCGCCCTTCACCGGGTCGAGCGCGAAGAGCCGGTCGCCGTCCGGCGTTATGACGTGGACCAGGCCGCCCGAGACCACCGGCGCGGGCGGAGCGCCCGGCTCCGTCTCCGCGGGGCGGGAGGTGTCGACAGGCCGCCGCCAGGCGACCGCGCCGCTCGCGGGGTCGATACGGGCCGCCTGCACACCGGGGGCGGAGCAGTAGAGCGCGGCCTCCCCGTACGTACAGAACCCGGCCCGCACCCTGCCGTCCCCCGCCGCGTCCGGAGGCACGGACGCCTCCCACGGATGCCAGTCCGCGCCCGCCGCCGCCGACCGTGACGGCCGGTGCGACACATCGGCCTGGTTCAGCGCCCAGAAGCCACCCGCCCCCAGCGCGGTCGCCACCACCGCGGCGGCGACGGCCCACAGCGCGCGCCGGGCCCGCCGCGCACGGGGGCGGGCCGGCGCCGGGGCGGGCTCCGGCGCCTCGGGCTGCGGGGGAACGCGTACGTGCGTGGGGACGGCGTCACGCGCCGCGCCGTGATCCGGCGGGGCCGGGAAGCTCACCGGCGCCGCCCCGGGCACCCGCGGCAGCCGGGCCATGATCGCGTCCGGTGTCGGCCGCTCGGCGGGCTCCTTCGCCAGGCAGGCCCGGATCAGCGGAATCAGATCGTCCGGGACCCCGGCGAGATCCGGTTCGTTGTGCACCACCTGGTAGGCGACGATGTACGGGCTGTCCGATTCGAACGGCCCCCGTCCCGTCGCCGCGTGCACCAACAGCGACGCCAGCGCGAACACATCCGCCGCGGGCCCCACCTCACGCGGCCGCTGGAACTGCTCGGGAGCCATGAAAGGCGGCGTCCCGATCAATTTCCCGGTCTCGGTCCGCAGCTCACTGTCACGAGGGCGGGAAATACCGAAGTCGATGACCTTGGGACCGTCCTCGGCGAGCAGCACATTGCTCGGCTTGAGATCGCGGTGCACCACCTGGGCGCGATGAATGTCGCGCAGGGCCTCCGCGAGACCCGCGGCCAGCCGCCGCACCTCGTCGGGCGGCAGCGGCCCGTTCCGCTTCACTCGCTCGGAGAGCGTGGGGCCGGGGATGTAGAGGGTGGCCATCCAGGGGCGCCCGCCGTCGGGGTCGGCGTCCACGACCGGAGCGGTGAAGGCCCCGCTCACCCGCCGCGCGGCCGCGACCTCCTGCCGGAAACGGGCCCTGAACTCCGGGTCCACCGCGTACTCGGCGTGCACCACCTTGACCGCGAGACGCAGCCCGGACGGCGAGCGGGCCAGGTGGACGACGCCCATGCCGCCGGACCCGAGACGACCCTCCAGCCGGTACCGACCGGCATACCCCGGATCCTCCGCTTCCGGGCCCGCCCCGGTCGTGCGCAGCGGCGGCATTCCCCCACCCCCGTGTGTATTCGGCCGCGTACGGCGGCTTCCGGAGCCTAATCGATGGCACCCGGGAACCCCGGGAGGCATGGCCGTGCCTTGCTAGCCTGCGCATGTCATCGAGCAACGCCTCATTACTGCGCGGGGGAGGGCCACATGGCCGTCGGCGAGATCAACGAGAGCAACGACAGCGGCACGCGTGACGAGAGTGCAGGCCTGGCCGTATCGGTGCAGTCCGCGAGCGCCGTCTACTACCCGATCGCCCCGGGCACCCAGGTCAACGTCCGCCGCGGCCCGAACACCGGCAGCCAGATCGTCCGCGTCCTCCCCGAGGACTCCGAGGTCCAGATCCGCTGCCAGACCCGCGGCGAGACGGTCACCGGCCCGTACGGCACCTCCGACATCTGGGACAGCATCGCGCCGGGCCAGTACGTGTCGGACGCTTATGTGAAGACGGGCAGCAGCGACTTCGTCGCGATCCGCTGCTCCTGAGCCACGACGTCGGCCGGCGGGCCGGTGGCGATAATCGGCGTATGAGCGACGAGAGCGAAGCCACCGGCCCCCGGCCCGAACCGATCCGGTTCTTCGGTACGACATGGGTCGATCACGACGGCGGCTACGCGCTGCGCCGGGTCGGCGCCGGGGTCGGCGCGCTCGTCACGGCGGCGGCCGGCGCCCTGGTGCTGCGCTTCGGCTACGAGGGCCTGACGATCGCCAAGGTCGGCAACCTCGTGAACATCCTCGTGGCCGTCGCCTTCGCCGTCTGCACCGCGCTCGCCTTCCGCCGCACCTGGGAAGGGTTCAGCCGACGGCCGGACCACGCGGCGGACGCGAGCGCCGAGCGCTCGATGCAGAGCATGCTGCTGATCGGCTTCATCGGTTCCCTGCTCGCCTACGCACTGCGCACCCTCACCGAGGCCCCGGGCGAGAACCTGCGCCGCAAGGAGTACGAGGAGGCGCTGGTCCGCTACGAACGCCGCCGCGCGAAGTCCGGCAAGCGGGGCAAGCGCCGCTAGCCGGCAGCCGGGGCGGAGCACCGCCCGGACTGGTGTAGAGTTCTTCGAGTTGCCCCGGCGTCCGCGAGGACGGCGAGGCGGCCACTCACGCCGCACCGGCGGCAATCTCTACTGCATGACCCCTGACGGGATGGATTTCGGCATGCCGAATTCCGGACCGGGCGCCGATTAGGAGCCGCCGGGGAAATACGCTAAAGTAGTGATCACGCCGGAAGGCGCGAAACAAACCCCGCTCCAA
>NZ_JBFBBD010000151.1:0-3842 GCF_040689515.1 Streptomyces sp. NPDC051173 | reverse complement strand
CACGGAGGACTAGTCCACGACGAGGGCCGACCGGAAAGAGATGACGGCCAGTGACCGGCAGTCCTCAGTGTCTGTGAGGACTGCCGGTCACCGGCCGACCGGCCACCCACGAGGTGGCCACAAGCCTTGCCACCGGCCTTACTTGGGATCGCCGTCGAACTTCGCGGCGGACCAGAAGTAGCCGAGCACCGCGAGGCCGACGCACCAGGCCACCGCCAGCCAGCCGTTGTCGCCGATCTCGCCGCCGAGCAGCAGGCCCCGGAGGGTTTCGATGGCCGGGGTGAACGGCTGGTACTCGGCGATCGGCTGGAACCAGCCCGGCATCGCGTGGACCGGGACGAAGGTGCTGGAGAGCAGCGGCAGCAGGATCAGCGGCATCGCGTTGTTGCTCGCGGCCTCCGCGTTCGGGCTGATCAGGCCCATGCCGACCGCGATCCAGGTGAGCGCCGTGGCGAAGAGCACGAGGAGCCCGAACGCCGCCAGCCACTCCAGGACGCCGGCGTCCTTGGACCGGAAGCCGATGGCCACGGCGACGCCGCCCACGAGGACCACGCTCATGACGCACTGCAGCACGCTGCCGACGACGTGCCCGACGAGCACCGAACCTCGGTGGATGGCCATCGTGCGGAAGCGGGCGATGATGCCTTCGGTCATGTCGTTGGAGACGGAGACCGCGGTGCCGATCGTGGTACTGCCGATGGTCATCAGCAGCAGGCCCGGGACCAGGTACGCGATGTACGCGGAGCGGTCCGCGCCGCCGCCGATGCCCGCGCTCATCACGTCACCGAAGACGTAGACGAAGAGCAACAGCAGCATGACCGGGGTGAGCAGCAGGTTCAGGGTGAGCGACGGATAGCGCCGCGCGTGCAGGAGGTTGCGGCGCAGCATCGTGGACGAGTCGCGCACGGCGAGGGAGAACCGGTTCGGGCGGGCGGGACCCAGGGGGGCCAGAGAGGTGCTCATCGGACGGTCTCCTTGGGCTGGACGGGGACGCGGGCGGGGCCGGTCAGGGCGAAGAACACGTCGTCGAGGTCGGGGGTGTGCACGGTCAGCTCGTCCGCCTCGACACCGGCCGAGTCCAGCCAGTCGAGGACGGAGCGCAGTTCGCGCTGGCTGCCGTCGCTGGGGATCTGGAGCGCCAACGCCTCGTCGTCCCTGGTGACTTCGCGCAGCGCGAGGGCGGCGGAGCGGTAGGCGAGCGGGTCGGTGAAGCGGAGCCGGATGTGCCCGCCCGGGACGATCCGCTTGAGCTCCTCGGCGGTGCCCTCCGCGGCGATCTTCCCGTCGTCGAGCACGGCGATGCGGTCGGCGAGCTCGTCGGCCTCCTCCAGGTACTGCGTGGTGAGGAAGACGGTGACGCCGCCCCCGACGAGCTCGCGGATGATCTGCCACATGGTGTGGCGGCTGCGCGGGTCGAGGCCGGTGGTCGGTTCGTCGAGGAAGATGATCCGCGGGCCGCCGACCAGGGTCATGGCGATGTCGAGGCGGCGCTTCATGCCGCCGGAGTAGGTGGAGGCGGGCTTCTTCGCGGCGTCGGCCAGGTCGAACCGCTCCAGCAACTCGGCGCAGACCCGCCGCCCTTCGCGCTTGGACAGGTGGTGCAGGTCGGCCATGAGGAGCATGTTCTCCTCGCCGGTGATCAGGCCGTCGACCGCGGAGAACTGCCCGGTGACGCCGATCGCGGCGCGTACCGCCTGCGGGGCGGCGGCGAGGTCGTGGCCGCCGACGCGGATGCCGCCGGAGGCGGGGTCGGGGGAGACGAGAGTGGAGAGGATCTTCACGGCCGTGGTCTTCCCGGCGCCGTTCGGGCCGAGCAGGGAGAAGATCGTTCCTTCGGGGACGGCCAGGTCGACACCGTCGAGGACGGTCCTGTCGCCGTAGGACTTGCGCAGCCCGTTCGCCGCGATGGCCAGGTCGGTCATGGGAGATGCTCCTTTTCACGGGCCGTTTCACAGGCCGCTTCACAGGCGGCTTCGCAAGGCCGCTTTGCAGGCAGGGCCGCGGGTCTACAGGCTGCGGGCGGTGATGTCGCCGTGGGAGGTGGTGGCGCGGATGTCGAGTCCGGCGGTGCCGTCGTTCTTGAGCGCGTTGCTGACGCGGCCGTAGCCGGTGCCGGCGTCCAGGGCGGCGGAGACTCCGCGAGCGGCGCCGACCGAGATGTCGCCGGACTGCGTACGGAGCACGACCGTGCCGCGCACGGCCTCGGCGATCCGGATGTCGCCCCTCGCGGTGCTGATCTCCGCGGGGCCGCCCAGCCGGCCGACCTCGACGTCGCCGTCGATCGCGGTGAGGCGGAGGCTCGCGGCCTCATCGATCTTGATCTGGCGGTACGCGCCGTCGAATTCGACGTCCCCGAGGCGGCCGACGCCGCGGAGCTCGGAAGCGGCGGCCTTGGCCTCGACGCGGGAGCCGGCGGGCAGTCGCACGGTGATCTCCAGGGCTCCGGAGGAGCCGAAGAGCTGGCTCCTGGACCCGGCGGTGCGGATGCGCAGGACGCCGTCGGCGTAGTCGACGGTGGTCTGCTCGGCGGCCTGGACGTCGCGGCCCTTGGAGGCGTTGGCGGGCAGGACCTCGACGGTGGTGTCGGCGCGGTCGGCGGCGATGAACTGGACGCGTCCGGCGGGGATGTCGAGGACGGCGGAGATCGGGGCGGGGGTGTCGAACTTCTGCATCGTGCGCTCCTTGGGCTCGTCGTTTCTTATGAGCGAAACGCTACGTTGCATTCACTATCTCGGCAACGACTTCGTTGCACGCGATCAGCATCAATGCAGGTCAATGCCCATAAATCGTTGCAGTAGCTCTGAGAGCTAACGCAACATCGACCACGCGCTCGTTGCAATGAACTGAGGGTGAACGCTATGCTGAGGGCTCCAAGGAGCACGAAGGAGACCGCGATGCCCGGAGGCAGGCTCACCCAGCAGGAACGCCGGCAGATCGCGTCGGGGCTGGCCGACGGCCTCGCCTACGCGGAGATCGCCCGACGCCTCGACCGTCCGACCTCGACGGTCACGCGCGAGGTGATGCGCAACGGCGGCCCCACCGCCTACCGCGCCGACGTGGCCCACCGCGCCACCGAACGCCGCTCCCACCGGCGCGGACAGGCCGCGCCCCGGGGGCCGGAGGCGGCCCCGCAGGCGCACGGGCGCGACGCCGAGGCCGTGCGGGAGTACGAGGAGGTGCTCACCACCGTCCTCATGCAGTCGGGCACGCCCAAGATGATGGCCAGGGTGCTGGCCTGCCTCTGCATCAGCGACACGGGCAGCCACACCGCGTCCGAACTCGTCCAGCGGCTCCAGGTCAGCCCGGCGTCCGTCTCCAAAGCGGTCGCGTTCCTGGAGAGCCAGGGTCTCGTCCGCCGGGAGCGCGACGAACGCCGCCGCGAGCGCTACGTCGTCGACGACGACGTCTGGTACCAATCGATGATGGCCAGCGTCCGCGGCACGATGCAGGTCGCCGAAGCCGCACGTCAGGGCGTCGGGGTCCTCGTCCCCGGCACCCCGGCCGCCAACCGCCTGGAGAACATCGCCCGCTTCCTCGACTTCGTCTCCGAAAGCCTCGCCCGCGCCGCGGACCAGGCCCGCGAAGTCCTCCACACGAAGTCCGGGCCGACGCCGTGACGGGTCGGCACGGTCAGCCCGCCGGCCGCGCCGCCAACCGGGGGTGGGTTACAGCCCGCTGGCCTGCGGCGGGCTTTTCCCCAGCCCCGCCCCTTCCCGAAACCGGGGCGCTGCCCCAGACCCCGCAACCCTTCGCGCGTTGTCCTCAAACTCCCCCAGCTACCGCTGGGGGAGTTTGAGGACGCGCCCGCAGGGCGCTGGGGTCCGGGGTCTCCCCGGTTTCGG
>NZ_JBFBBD010000150.1:0-3955 GCF_040689515.1 Streptomyces sp. NPDC051173 | reverse complement strand
AACTGGGGGCAAGCCCCCAGACCCCCGCAACACGGCTTCGCCGCGTTGTCCTCAATCGCCGGACGGGCTGCATTCAGCCCATCCGGCGATTGAGGACACGCCCGGAGGGCGTTCACCGTGGCAGCAACTGCCCCCGCCGGGAGAGCAGGAAGCGTTTGAAGGCGGCCACCGGTGGGGTGTCGGGGTGGCCGTCGAGCCAGGCCACCCCGATCTCGCGGACCGCGCGCGGCGCGGTGACGGTCAGCTCCACCACGCCCGGCCGCGCCACCGCGGGCGGCGGCAGCAGGCCGACGCCCAGGCCCGCCGCGACCAGCCCGCGCAGCGTCTCCGGGTCCTCGCCCTCGAAGGCGACCTTCGGGGTGAAGCCGGCCTCCGCGCAGACCGCGTCGGTGATCCGGCGCAGGCCGTAGCCGGGTTCGAGGGTGACGAAGAGCTCGGTGGCCGCCTCGGCGAGGCGGATCCGCTTGCGGCCGGCGAGCGGGTGGTCGTCCGGGACGACGAGGCGGAGCTTCTGCTCGTCGAGGCGGCGGGCGACGAGGTCCGGCGCGTCGGGCAGCGGTGAGGTCAGGCAGAGGTCGAGGTCGCCGAAGCGCAGCCGTTCCAGCATGGCCTCGCCGTAGTTCTGCACGAGCTGGAAGCGCACGCGCGGGTGGTCGGCGCGGAAGGCCCGGATCAGCTCGGGCACGGTCTCGGAGCCGAGGGTGTGCAGGAAGCCGAAGGCGACCTTCCCGGCGGTGGGGTCGGCGTCCGCCCGTACGGACTCGGCGGCGCGCTCGACCTCGGCCAGGGCCCGTTCGACGGAGGCGAGGAAGGTGCGGCCCGCGGCGGTGAGGGAGAGGGTGCGGCCGTGCCGGGCGAACAGCGCGACGCCCAGGTCCTGTTCGACGCGCGCCATCGAGCGGCTGAGGGTGGACTGCGGCATCTCCAGCTGGTGGGCGGCCCGGGTGACGTGCTCGTGCCGGGCGACGGCCACGAACTGCGCGAGGCGCGGCGTGAGGGTCGCGGCCCAGGAGTCCGCCTTGATCTCAGGGGTGTCCGGCGTTACCGGGTTGTCAAAAATCCGCGTCACGCTTTCATTGCCGGTTGGTGACAGAGAGGCCCCTGGCCTGCGGTCATGCTGCATGGGATCGATTATCGCGAATCTGTGCATTGGACGCATGAGCGCCACGTGCATACGGTCGGTACATGCCTCCTGCCGATACCGGGGCATCCGTCGTCACCGCGCGATCGGGTGCCTCCGCACTGTCGTCCCCCGTTCCTCCCTCAGCCGATGACAACAAGCTGGTGCCCGGCGGGCCCGGCTACCGCAGGACGAGCCTCGCGCTCTTCGCCGCGGGTGTCGCCACCTTCGCCCTGCTCTACTCCACGCAGGCCCTGCTCCCCGCGATCTCCGACGACCTCGGTGTGACGCCGGATCAGGCGAGCTGGACCGTCTCGGCCGCGACCGGCGGACTCGCCGTCGCCGTCGTCCCGTTGAGCGCGCTGTCCGAGCGCTACGGGCGGCGGGCGATGATGACCGCCTCGCTGTGTGTGGCCGCCCTCGTGGCCATGCTGGTGCCCTTCGCCCCCGACCTCGGCTGGCTGGTGGCGCTCCGCGTCGTGCAGGGTGCCGCGCTGGCGGGCCTGCCCGCCTCGGCGATGGCGTATCTGGCCGAGGAGGTGCGGGCCAAGGCGCTGGTCGGTGCGATCGGCCTGTTCGTGGCGGGCAACAGCCTCGGCGGCATGTCCGGGCGCATCCTCGCCGGCTGGGTCGCCCAGGCGTGGGGCTGGCGGGCCGGGCTGGGCGCGGTGGGCGCCCTGGCGGTGGTGTGCGCGGTGGCCTTCCGGCTGCTGCTCCCCAAGGCGCGGCACTTCACCCCGGCCACGGTCTCGCCGCGCGCGCTGGCCCGCACCGTCGGCGGCCACCTCGCGGATCCGCTGCTGCGCCGGCTGTACGCGATCGGCGCGCTCTTCATGACCGTCTTCGGCGCGGTCTACACCGTCATCGGCTACCGGCTGGCCGAGGCGCCGTTCTCCCTGCCGCAGGGTGTCGTCGGCTCGATCTTCCTGGTCTACCTCGTCGGCACGGTCTCGTCGGCGGCGGCCGGGAAGCTGGTGGGACGGCTGGGGCGGCGCGGGGCGCTGTATCTGGCGCTGGGCACGACGTCGGCGGGCCTGCTGCTGACGCTCTCGCAGTCGCTGACCGCGGTGCTGGCCGGTCTGGTCCTGATCACGGCGGGGTTCTTCGCGGGCCACGCGGTGGCGTCGTCGTCGGTCAGCCGTACGGCGAAGACGGGCCGCGCGCAGGCGTCGGCGCTGTACCAGACTGCGTACTACCTGGGCAGTTCGGTCGGCGGCACGCTGGGCGCGGTCGCCTTCCACCTCGCCGGCTGGGACGGGGCGGTGGTCCTGGGCCTGATCGCGATGCTGGCCGCGGCGTCGATCACGCTCTACGCGACGCGCCGGGCGCTCCTGGAGCGCCGCTCCCTGGCCGCCGTCGCCCGGCCGTAAGGCACCCATAGCCCGAAGGGGCCGCCCCGCCACCTGTCCTGGTGGGGGCGGCCCCTTCGTCGTTCACCGCGTCGGCGGTCAGTACTCGTCGTCGCCCTCGTAGTAGTTGTTGACGACCACGTCCGGCTCGTCGTCGCTCATCGCCTCGTTGAGGAGCGCGCCGCCGACGAGGCCGGCCGCGCCGGCGCCGATGAGGGCGCCCGTGCCGAAGCGGCGGCCGCCCTGCTGCTGGTTGCCCTGCTGGGGGTAGCCCTGCTGCGGGTAACCCTGCTGGACGGGCTGCGGGTAACCCTGCTGCTGGACCGGCTGCGGGTAGCCGGCCTGGGGGTAACCCGCCTGCGGCTGGGGAGCGGTGTAGTACGGCGGCGGCGTGGTCTGCACGCGCTGCGCGCAGCCGTTGCACGTCTGGATCTGGCGGGGCACACCCCACTGCGGGGACCACAGCACGGATGCCGCGCCGGGGCCATGGTTCGGGTCGAAGAAGCACGTCACGGAGGAACTCCCTGAGAATTGCTGAGGTGTGGCAAGAGGTGCGGCGGCCGTGAGGTTCTGCGGCACGGCACCGGCAAGAGGTGCGGACGCCGGGGACGGCACGGGCGGTTCCGCCTTCGCCGTGGTCACCTGGGCGGGCGGGGCCGGAGGGGCGGGCGGGACGGCGGGCGGCGCCGGGGTCTCGCGGAGGACGTCGACGCCGTAGTCGCCCGCGATGCCCGCGAGCCCGGAGGCGTACCCCTGGCCGACCGCGCGGAACTTCCACTCCGCGCCGTGGCGGTAGAGCTCGCCGAAGACCATGGCGGTCTCGGAGCCTCCCGCGCCCCCGAGGTCGTAGCGCGCCAGCTCGGCGCCGCCGGACTGGTCGACGACGCGGATGTGCGCGCTGTCGAGCCGGCCGAAGCTCTGCCCCCGCTGCTCCGCCTCGTAGAGCGAGACGGGAAAGACGATCTTCGCGACCTCGGCCGGGACCCGGGTGAGGTCGACGTGGATCTGCTGGACGTCGCCCCCGCCGCCGGCCGGTGCCCCGCCGCCGGAGTGGCTGACCGAACCGTCGGGGCTGCGCAGATTGTTGAAGAAGACGAAGTGCCGGTCGGAGAGCACCTTCCCGGCCTGGTCGCACAGCAGCGCGCTGGCGTCCAGGTCGAACTCGGCCCCCGGTGCGGACCGCACCCGCCATCCCAGACCGACCGTCACAGCAGTCAGGCCCGGGGCCTGCCTGCTCAGCGACACATTGCCACCCTTGGCCAGGGCCACGCCCATGAGCCTTCCTCCACCTGTCCCGGCTTCCCTTGTTCATCGCGAACAACGGGGCGTCCGGGCCCACAGTTCCTGATTTGCGCAATAAATAGATCAAGACGTGCCGGCACCACGCACCGGGCGCTCCGGCCGACGGTTTCCCGTCGGCCCGAGCGCCCCCTGCGGGTGCGTCCGACCGCCTAACCGAAGCCGGACAGGACCAAACGGGTAGGCG
>NZ_JBFBBD010000149.1:0-4118 GCF_040689515.1 Streptomyces sp. NPDC051173 | reverse complement strand
GGCACCTCCCAGCGGTAGCTGGGGGAGTTTGAGGACAACGCGCGAAGCGTGTTGCGGGGTCTGGGGCAGCGCCCCAGTTTCGGGAAGGGGCGGGGCTGGGGAACAAAGCGCCGCAGGCGCCAACCGACCCGTAGCCGGGGGCCTGGGGCGCGTGCCCCGGTTCGGGGAGGGGCGGGGTGGGGAACAAGCCCGCCGCAGGCGGAACCGTCAGCCCAGAACAGCCAGCGCGTCCATCTCGACCAGAAGATCACCCGGCAGCCCGACGTACACCGTCGTACGAGCCGACGGCACCGACTTCAAATCAGCGAAGTACTCGTTGTAGATGGCGTTCATCTCGTCGAACTGCCCCGGATCCGTGAGGTAGACGCGAAGCATGATGACGTCCTCCCAGGCGGCCCCGCCCGCCTCCAGGATCGCCTTCACGTTCGCGAGGGTCTGGAGCGTCTGGTCGCGCAGCGTCGGCCCCGCCGGCACCGGCTCCTCGCCCTCCGCGGCGGGCAGGAAGCCGACCTGGCCGGCGACCTGGAGGATGTTGCCCTTCTTCACGCCGTGCGAGAACTTCGCGGGCGGCGCGCTGTGCCCGGCCGGAGTGATCGCTGTCTTCTCGAGCTTCTCGGTCATGCCTTCTCCTTGGGGGAGTTCGTGGACGGTGTGGTGTTTCCGGAGAACTCCGCGCTGATGGCGTCGGCGGTGCGGCGCAACTGCGGGAGCAGGTGAAGAAGTTCCTCGGCGGAGACGACGACGTTCGGCGCGGAGATCGAGCACGCGGCGACCACGCGCCCGTCGACGCCGCGGACGGGCGCCCCGACGCAGTTGATGGACTCCTCGTGGCCGCCGAGGTCGGTGGCCCACCCCTGCGCGCGTACGGTCGCGAGCTCCTTGAGGTAGGCGGCGGCGTTCGGCGTGGAACGGGCGGTGTACGAGGGGTAGTCGAGCCGCTCGGCGACGGCACGGCGCTCGGGTTCCGGCAGGTCGGCGAGGAGCAGCTTGGCGACGGCGGCGACGGTGATCGCGACGGGCTTGCCGATGCGGGAGTACATCCGTACGGGGTAGCGGCTCTCGACCTTGTCGATGTAGAGGACCTCGTTGTCCTCCAGGACGGCGAGGTGCACCGTGTGGCCGCAGCGCTCGTTGAGGGCGACGAGGTGCGGGTGGGCGATCTCGCGTACGTCGAGGCTCTCCACGGCCTGCTGGGCGAGGGCGAAGAGGCGGGCGCCGAGGCGGTACCGCTGGTCCTGCTGGCGGTAGACGAACCCGTGCTCGTGCAGGGTGCGCAGCAGCCGCAGCGCGGTCGACTTGTGGACACCGAGCCGCCGGGCCACCTGTTCGAGATTGGCGGGGCCCTCGGCGAGCAGCGGCAGGATCGTGAGGGCACGGTCGACGGTCTGGCTCATACGGCGGTGCCCTCTTCCACGCTGGTGCTCCGGCCGGTCCAGCCGGGGCCGAGTCGCAGTGTCCCCCATGCGTCGTCGTCGAGCGCGATCAGGTGGTCGGCGTACGCGCGCTCCGGCGGCACGCCGAGGTCACCGGGCACGGTCAGCGCGGCGGCGGCCGTCAGGTGCGCGTACCGGACGCGTGCTTCCAGGGGCAGCCCGCGCAGCGTGCCGGAGAGGAACCCCGCGGCGAAGGCGTCCCCGGCGCCGACGGGTGCGACGACGTCGACGCGCAAGGCGGGCACGCTGACGACGTGGTCGGTGGGTGCGGACGGCGTGTCGCCGGTGGCGTGGAGGGCCGCGTACGCCACCGCCGCCCCGGCTCCCCGCTTCACCACCAGAACGGATGGTTCCGGCAGGAAGGAGCGCACCGCGTCAGGCCCTCGGACGCCCCAGACCGCCTCCGCCTCGTCCTCCCCGACGAAGACGATGTCGGAGCTCCGGGCGAGCTCGGCGAGCACCTCACCGGCCGGCGATTTCCACAGCGCCGGCCGGTAGTTCACGTCGAAGGAGACCAGCGGCCGGCCGGCCCGCCGCTGCGTGAGCCCGCGCATGAGGGCGAGGCAGTCGGCGGACAGCGCGGCCGTGATCCCGGACAGGTGGAGGATCCGCCCGGACCACACGTCCGCGGCCGGGATCGACGCCGGGGACATCGCCGAGGCGGCGGACCCGGCGCGGTAGTAGACCACTTCGGACGCGTCCGCCCCGGGCAGGCCGTCCACCGCGCGCTCGCCCGCCGTACGGAAGTAGACGCCGGTCGGGCGCCGGGGGTCGCGCCGCACGCGGGTGACGTCGACGCCGTACGCGGCGATCGCCTCCACCACGTGGTCGCCGAAGCCGTCCGTGCCGACCCGGCCGACCCACCGCGCGCGGTGTCCGGCGGCGGCGAGGGCGCAGGCGACGTTCGACTCGGCGCCGCCGATGCCGCGCTCGAAGGCGGGTACGTCGGCGAGGCGGCCGGGCCGGGTGGGGTGGAAGGTGACCATGGACTCACCGAGGCAGACGACGTCCGGGGCCTCAAAGTCGGCAGCCACGATCCCCCTCGTTCCGCGTTCTGTGCGCACTGTGTCACGGTCTCCCCGGGGGCCCGGCGAACCGTTGACCCGGCGCTTGCCGGGATGTTAGACAGCGGCAAGCGTTATACGCAATGGAAGTTGCACATACTGCAATGCCCTCATCACACCCTGGAGGCTCCATGGCCGCCGCCGGAGACGCCCTCGCCCGCCTCGCCGAGGAGCGCGTCGACCACCGCTTCAAAGGCCTGCCCCCGGACGCCGAGGGCCTGACGGTCGGCGCGCTGGCGGCGGAGCGCCGTTCGCTGTTCACCGGTGGCTTCACCACGCCCGTGCTCGCCCTCTCCGCCGAGGCGCTCGACCACAACCTCGCGCTCATGGAGCGCTGGTCCGCCGAGCACGGCCTCGCGTTCGCGCCCCACGGGAAAACCTCCCTCGCCCCCCGGCTGCTGGAGCGTCAGCTGGAGCACGGCGCCTGGGGGATCACGGCCGCCGTGCCCACCCAGGTCCGCGTCTACCGCGCCTTCGGCATCAAACGCGTCTTCCTCGCCAACGAGGTCGTGGACGCGGCCGCCCTCCGCTGGCTGGCGGCCGAGCTCACCGCCGACCCGGACTTCCGCCTGATCACGTACGTCGACTCCGTACGCGGCGTCGAGCTGATGGACACCGCCCTGCGCGCGGCCGGCGCGACGCGCCCCCTGGACGTCGTCGTCGAACTGGGCGCCGAGGGCGGCCGTACGGGCATCCGCACCGAGGCCGACGGCACCGCCGTCGCCGACGCCGTGGCCGCCACGGACACGCTGCGCCTGGTGGGCGTCGCGGGGTACGAGGCGGAAATCCCGGACGCCGACGGCGACGCCGTACGCGCCTGGCTGCGGCGGATGACCGCGCTGGCGGTGGAGTTCGACAAGGCGGGCCGGTTCACGGGCGTGGAGGAGATCGTCGTCAGCGCGGGCGGCAGCGCGTGGTTCGACGCCGTGGCCGAGGTCTTCGGCGAGCTCCCGCCGCTGTCCGCACCGGTGTTGAAGCTGCTGCGCTCCGGGGCGTACGTGACGCACGACGACGGCTCGTACCGCCGCAAGACGCCGTTCAACCGGCACCCCGAAGAGGGCGCCCTGCGGCCCGCGTTCCGCCTCTGGGCCCAGGTCGTCTCCCGGCCCGAGCCGGGCCGCGCCTACCTCAACGCGGGCAAGCGGGACGCCTCGTACGACCTGGACCTGCCCGAACCCCAGGTCGTCCGCTCGGCCCGCGACGGCTCGCTGCGCCCTGCGACGGGGATGAGCGTGGTGGGGCTGGCGGATCAGCACGCTTTCGTCTCACTGGCGGAGGGTGTGGAGCTGGAGGTCGGCGACTGGGTGGGGCTGGGGCTTTCGCATCCCTGCACGGTTTTCGACAAGTGGCAGCTCATTCCGTTGGCGGCGGAATCGGGGACGGTGACGGAGTACATCCGCACGTTCTTCTGACCGGCGATGGACGCCTGCGGCGGGCTCTTTCCCCAGCCCCGCCCCTTCCCGAGACTGGGGCTCCGCCCCAGACCCCGACGTGCAGGTCCGTTGCCTCCCCCAGCTACCGCTGGGAGGTGCCCCCAGCGGCGGGGGCGCCTTGCGGGCGTGTCCTCAAACGCCGGACGGGCTGAATTCGCTGGCTACGGTCCGCACCATCCAGCCCGTCC
>NZ_JBFBBD010000148.1:0-4416 GCF_040689515.1 Streptomyces sp. NPDC051173 | reverse complement strand
CGGCGGGATGACCTGCGCGGCGTGCGTGGCGCGGGTGGAGAAGAAGCTCGGGCGGCTCGACGGCGTGACCGCCACCGTCAACCTCGCCACCGGCCCCGGTACCGGCCACCACCCCGCCCCTCCGGTCGTGCGGCGTCAGTACGACGAGCCGCCCGCGCCCAGCGAACCCGTCGGGTGCCAGACCGTGCGCGTCTCCAGGAACGCCGTCATGCGGTCCGTGCCGGGCGCCGCCGCCCAGTCCACAGCCTGTGGACGGAGTACGCGCTTGAGGTTGTCCGCCGCGGCGATCTCCAGCTCCTTCGCCAGGCCGGCGTCCGCGCCCGCGAGGTCGATCGCGTTGACGTCCTGGTGCGCGGCCAGCGACGGCGTGATCTCCGCCGTACGGCCCGACAGGACGTTCACGACGCCGCCCGGGACGTCGGAGGTGGCCAGCACCTCGCCCAGCGACAGGGCGGGCAGCGGGGCCTTCTCCGAGGCCACCACGACCACGGTGTTGCCGGTGGCGATCGCCGGGGCGATCACCGAGACCAGGCCGAGGAACGACGACTCCTGCGGCGCGAGCACGGCGACGACGCCGGTCGGCTCGGTGGAGGAGACGTTGAAGAACGGGCCCGCCACCGGGTTCGTCCCGCCGGTGATCTGGCCGATCTTGTCGGTCCAGCCCGCGTACCAGACCCAGCGGTCGATCGCGGCGTCCACCTGGGCCGCCGCCTTCGCCTTCGACAGGCCCTCGGCCTCGGCGACCTCCGCCACGAACTGGTCGCGGCGGCCCTCCAGCATCTCGGCGACGCGGTAGAGGACCTGGCCGCGGTTGTACGCGGTGGCGCCGGACCAGCCGCCGACGGCCTTGCGGGCCGCGACGACCGCGTCACGGGCGTCCTTGCGCGAGGACAGCGGGGCGTTGGCCAGCCAGTTGCCCTTGGAGTCGGTCACCTCGTACACCCGCCCGCTCTCGGACCGGGGGAACTTGCCCCCGACGAACAGCTTGTAGGTCTTGAAGATACCCAGTCGGCCCGCAGCGGAGCTGCTGTTGGACTCTTTAGACATCGAGGTACGCCTCCAGACCGTGACGGCCGCCCTCGCGGCCGAATCCCGACTCCTTGAAGCCGCCGAACGGCGAGGTCGGGTCGAACTTGTTGAACGTGTTGGCCCAGACGACACCCGCGCGCAGCTTGCCCGCGACGGCCAGCATCCGCGAGCCCTTCTCCGTCCAGATGCCGGCGGAGAGGCCATACTGCGAGTTGTTCGCCTTGGCGACCGCCTCGGCCGGGGTG
Source organism: Streptomyces sp. NPDC051173 (assembly GCF_040689515.1). NCBI lineage: Bacteria > Bacillati > Actinomycetota > Actinomycetes > Kitasatosporales > Streptomycetaceae > Streptomyces > Streptomyces sp. NPDC051173. The sequence continues at coordinate 3,142 of NZ_JBFBBD010000148.1, read as the reverse complement.
CGGAAGGACAGCACCGAGAGCACCGGGCCGAAGATCTCCTCGCGGGCGATCCGGTGGGCCTGGGTGACGTTCGTGAACAGCGTCGGCGCGAACCAGTAACCCGCGGACGGCAGTTCGCAGGCCGGGGCCCAGCGCTCGGCGCCCTCCGCCTCGCCGCTGTCGGCCAGCTCGGTGATCCGGGCCAGCTGCTCGGCGGAGTTGATCGCGCCGATGTCGGTGTTCTTGTCCAGCGGGTCGCCCAGGCGCAGCGTCGACAGACGGCGCTTGAGGGCGTCCAGCAGCTCGTCCTGGACGGACTCCTGGACCAGCAGGCGGGAGCCCGCGCAGCAGACCTGGCCCTGGTTGAAGAAGATGCCCTGGACGATGCCCTCGACGGCCTGGTCGATCGGGGCGTCGTCGAAGACGATGTTGGCGCCCTTGCCGCCCAGCTCCAGCGTGAGCTTCTTGTCCGACCCGGCGACCGTGCGGGCGATGGCCTTGCCGACCGCCGTGGAGCCCGTGAACGCGACCTTGTTCACGTCCTCGTGGGCCACCAGCGCGGCGCCCGTGGTGCCGTCACCGGTGACGATGTTGACGACGCCCTTCGGCAGCCCGGCCTGACGGCAGATGTCCGCGAAGAACAGCGCCGACAGCGGGGTCGTCTCGGCCGGCTTCAGGACGACGGTGTTGCCCGTCGCCAGCGCCGGGGCGATCTTCCACGCCAGCATCAGCAGCGGGAAGTTCCACGGGATGACCTGGCCCGCGACGCCCAGCGGGCGGGGGTTCGCGCCGTAGCCCGCGTGGTCGAGCTTGTCGGCCCAGCCCGCGTAGTAGAAGAAGTGCGCGGCGACCAGCGGGAGGTCCGCGTCGCGGGTCTCCTTGATCGGCTTGCCGTTGTCCAGAGTCTCCAGGACGGCCAGCTCGCGCGAGCGCTCCTGGATGATCCGGGCGATGCGGAAGAGGTACTTCGCGCGCTCCGAGCCGGGCAGCGCCGACCACTTCTCGAACGCCTTGCGGGCCGCCTTCACCGCGCGGTCCACGTCCTCCGCGGAACCCTGCGCGACCTCGGACAGCACCTCCTCGGAGGAGGGGCTGACCGTCTTGAAGACCTTGCCGCCGGTGGCCTCGGTGAACTCGCCGTCGATGAACAGGCCGTAGGACGGGGCGATGTCGACGACCGCCCGCGACTCGAGGGCCGGTGCGTAAGTGAAAGACATGATCAGTCCACCGTGACGTAGTCGGGACCGGAGTAGCGCCCGGTGCTCAGCTTCTGCCGCTGCATCAGCAGGTCGTTCAGCAGGCTGGAGGCACCGAAGCGGAACCAGGTGTTGTCCAGCCACTCCTCGCCCACGGTCTCGTTGACCAGGACCAGGAACTTGATCGCGTCCTTGGTGGTGCGGATGCCACCGGCCGGCTTCACGCCGACCTGGACGCCCGTCTGCGCCCGGAAGTCGCGCACGGCCTCCAGCATCAGCAGGGTGTTCGCCGGGGTCGCGTTCACCGCGACCTTGCCGGTCGACGTCTTGATGAAGTCGGCGCCGGCCAGCATCCCGATCCAGGACGCGCGCCGGATGTTGTCGTACGTCGACAGCTCGCCGGTCTCGAAGATGACCTTGAGGCGGGCCTTGTCGCCGCACTCCGCCCGGACGGCGCGGATCTCCTCGAAGACGTCCATGTACCGGCCCGCGAGGAAGGCCCCGCGGTCGATCACCATGTCGATCTCGTCCGCCCCGGCCGCGATGGCGTCCCGGGTGTCGGCCAGCTTCACCGGCAGCGCGGCGCGGCCGGCGGGGAACGCGGTGGCGACGGACGCGACCTTGACGTCCGTGCCCTTCAGGGCGGCCTTGGCGGTCGCCACCATGTCCGGATAGACGCAGACCGCGGCGGTCGTGGGCGTCGTACGGTCGGTCGGGTCGGGGTGGACGGCCTTGGCGGCGAGCGCCCGGACCTTGCCCGGGGTGTCTGCGCCTTCCAGCGTCGTCAGGTCGATCATCGAGATCGCCAGGTCGATGGCGTACGCCTTCGCCGTCGTCTTGATCGAGCGGGTGCCGAGCGAGGCGGCGCGGGCCTCCAGCCCGACCGCGTCGACGCCCGGGAGGCCGTGCAGGAAGCGGCGCAGCGTGCTGTCGGAGGCGGTCACGTCCGCCAGATCCTTCAGCCGCCCCGCGGCGTCGTTGCCGTGTGCGGGAACTGTGGTGGGCATGGTCACCAGATGAGCATATCTACGCGCGTAGCGCGTGTCACCCCCTGATTGTGGCCCTCATTGCGGCCCCCATGGTGGCCCCCATGGTGGCTCCCATGGGGGCCACCATGGTGGCTCCGGTCCGTGAGGCTCCCGCCACCCTCTTCCGGGGCGTGTGGTGCGGCGTGTGGTGCACAATCGCCGCATGACGAGCCCGGACGACTCCTCCGCCCCGCAGACCCCGTACGCCGACCGGTGTTACCGCTCGCCCGCCGGGATCGCCGGCGGCGTGCTGCTGCTCCTCCTCGCCGCCTGGCTGGGCGGCGACGCCGTCCTCCGCGGCTCCGGGCGCACGCCGTGGCTCGCCCTCGCCGGGCTGCTCTGCGTCGTACCGCTGATCGTCGCCTTCACGCTGCGGCCCGCGGTGTGGGCGGGCGAGAAGCGGCTGCTGGTGCGGAACCCGTTCCGGACGATCACCGTGCCGTGGGGGTGCGTCGAGGATGTGCGGGCGGGGTATTCGAGCGAGCTTTTCGCGGGGGGCGCGAAGTATCAGCTCTGGGCTATTCCGGTGTCGCTGCGCAAGCGGAAGGCTGCGGCGCGGCGGGGGGCTGGTGGGGCTGGCGGTTCGTCGAGGTGGGCGTCGGCGTCTGCGTCTGTGTCGGCGTCTGTGTCCGAGCCGGTGCCTACGTCGGCGCCGGCGGATCAGGCGATCGGGGAGATCCGGGAGTTGGCGGCGCGTCATGCGGGGGTTGAGGGCGTGGTGTCGGTGCGGTGGGCTTATGAGGTGTTGGGGCCTGTGGGGGTGGGGGTTGTGGGGTTGGCTGTGCTTTTGGTTTTGGGCTGAGGTTGTTTGGGGTTGCTGTTTCCGGGTGCGGGTGCGTCTGCCGCCTGGGGTGGGGTGGCCTCAATCGCCGGCCGGGCTGGTTTGTGGTTGGGCCGGGGGTGTGGCCTCCGGGCTGAGGACCTGGAACGCGGTGCGTG
>NZ_JBFBBD010000147.1:0-4749 GCF_040689515.1 Streptomyces sp. NPDC051173 | reverse complement strand
GCCGTCGTCGGACACTCCCAAGGCGAAATGGCCGCCGCCTGCGTAGCCGGCGCACTCACCCTCCACGACGCAGCACGCATCGTCGCCATACGCAGTGATGCCCTTCGACAGTTGGCTGGGCACGGTGCGATGGCCTCCCTGGGGGTGGGTCAGGAGCAGGCCGCCGAGCTCGTCGACGGGCACCCGGGCGTGGGCATCGCGGGCGTCAACAGCCCTTCCTCCACGGTGGTCTCGGGCCCGCCCGAGCGGGTCGCCGCCGTGGTCGCGGACGCGGAGGCGCGCGGTCTGCGGGCGCGCACGATCGATGTGGACTACGCCTCCCACGGGCCGCAGGTCGACGAGATCGCCGGCCTGCTCGCGGAGCGCCTCAGCGGTATCCGGCCGGTGGACACCGACGTGGCGTTCTACTCCACCGTCACCGCCGGACGCCTGGAGACCACCGGCCTGGACACCGCGTACTGGATCGCCAACCTGCGCCGGCCCATCCGCTTCGCCGACACCGTAGAGGCCCTGCTCGCCGACGGCTACCGCCTGTTCATCGAGGCCAGCCCCCACCCCGTACTCAACCTGGGCATCCAGGAGACCGTCGACCACGTCGGCGTCACGGCTGCCGTCGTCCCCACCCTGCGCCGTGACCACGGCGGCCTCACCCAGCTCACCCACGCCGCCGCCCAGGCCTTCACAGCCGGCGCGGACATCGACTGGCGGCGCTGGTTCCCCACCGAACCCACCCCCCGGACCGTCGACCTGCCGACCTACTCGTTCCAGCGCCGGCACTACTGGCTCGAGCACTCCACCGCGACCGCCGCTGTCGGCGGAGGTCACGACGCGGCCGAAGCGCGGCTGTGGCAGGCCATCGAGGACCGGGACGTCGAGGCACTCGCCGACAGTCTGGAGCTCGACGGCCGGCCGGAGGCGGTCGAGGCGCTGGAGCCCGCCCTGCCGGTCCTCTCGGCCTGGCGGCGACGGCACCGGGAACAGTCGGCGATCGACTCCTGGCGCTACCGCGTCACGTGGGAGTACCTCGCCGATGCCTCGGTGACACCGGAGTTGAGCGGGGACTGGCTGCTCTTCGTCCCCGGCACCCACGCCGACCACCCCGCCGTGCGCGCTACGACGGACGCCTTGCGGGAGCACGGGGCGACCGTCCGGCTGCATGCCGTGGAGACGGGTCGCGCACGGCGTGACTCCTTGGCCTCGGTGGACACGGCCGGGCTCGCCGGGATCGTCAATCTGCTGGCGCTCGACGAGGAACCCCACCCCGGACACCCCGCCGTCCCCGCGGGACTCGCCGCGACGACCGCCCTCGTCCAGGCCCTCGACGACAACGGCACCACCGCACCCGTACACACCGTCACCCAAGGCGCCGTGTCCACCAACGCCACCGACCCTCTCACCAACCCCCTCCAAGCGGAGGTCTGGGGACTCGGACGCGTCGCCGCGCTCGAACACCCCCGCCTCTGGGCCGGACTCGTCGACCTCCCCCCACGCATCGACCACCACACCCTCACCCGCCTCGCCACCGCCCTCACCCCGCAGGACGAGGACCAGACCGCCATCCGCACCACCGGCACCCACACCCGCCGGCTCACCCACGCCCCCACCACCACGACCACCACCGACTGGCGGCCCGAGGGCACCACCCTCATCACCGGCGGAACCGGCGGCATCGGAGCCGTCCTCGCCCGCTGGCTCGCCGACCAAGGCGCACCCCACCTCCACCTCACCAGCCGGCGCGGACCCCATGCCCCCGGCGCACAACAACTCGCCGAAGAACTCCGCCGACTCGGCACCGCCGTCACCGTCACCGCCTGCGACGTCAGCGACCCGTCCCAGCTCCGCGAGCTCCTCGACGGCATCCCCGACGATCACCCCCTCACCGCCGTCATCCACGCCGCGGGCATGACGGATCTGACGCCGATCGGCGATCTGACGTCCGCGCGCCTGGCCGAGGTGCTCGGCTCCAAGGCGTACGCGGCCTGGAACCTGCACGAGATGACGCGGGACGCGGACCTGTCGGCCTTCGTGATGTTCTCCTCCGGCGCCGCGGTGTGGGGCAGTGGCCAGCAGGGCGCCTACGGCGCGGCCAACCACTTCCTCGACGCCCTCGCCGAACACCGCCGCGCCCAAGGACTCCCCGCCACCTCCGTCGCCTGGGGCCCCTGGGCCGAGGCGGGGATGTCCGCGGACGAGGAGTCGCTGGCGTACTTCAAGCGCTTCGGCCTGCACCCGATCGGTCCCGGCCTGAGCGTCAAGGCACTGCACCAGGCCGTGAGCTCGGGCGAGACCACGCTGACGGTGGCGAACTTCGACTGGGCGCGGTTCACGCCGACGTTCACCGCGCAGCGGCCCAGCCCGTTCCTCGACGGCATTCCCGAGAACCGGCGGGAGGCGGAACAGCCGGGCTCCGGAGCGGAGACCAGCGCGTTCCGCGCGGAACTCGCGAAGACGCCCGCGTCGCAGCGGCACGGCTTCCTGGTCCAGCGCGTCCGGACGTACGCGGCGGCGACGCTCGGCCGGACGGTGGAGGAGATCCCTGCGGCGAAGCCGTTCCAGGAGCTCGGCTTCGACTCCCTGACCGCCGTCCAGCTGCGCAATCAGCTCAACACCGCGACCGGGCTCGCGCTGCCCGCCACCGTGATCTTCGACCATCCCACGTCCGAGGCGCTGGCCACGCACCTGCGCGGGCAGCTCGGCCTCGCGGGCGAGGAGGCCGGTGAGGGCAGCGTCCTCGCGGCCCTGGACAAGTGGGACGCGGCGTACGGCACGGACGGGATGGACGAGGCGGCCCGGCGGCGGATCGCGGGCCGGCTCCAAGTGCTGATGGCGAAGTGGAGCCCGGCCCAGGGCGAGGCGGACCGTTCCGCTTCCACCCACGACGCGCTGGAGTCCGCGTCCGCGGACGACATCTTCGACCTGATCTCCAGCGAGTTCGGGAAGTCCTGACTTCCCTTCCCTCCCGTCCCCCATGACCTCGATCATCCACGTAGTGCCAAGGAGCCTGGGTTAGATGTCGAACGAGGAGAAGCTTCTCGATCACCTCAAGTGGGTCACCGCGGAGCTGCGCGAGGCCCACCAACGGCTCCGCGACAAGGAATCGGCGGAACCGGTCGCGATCGTGGGGATGGCCTGCCGCTATCCCGGCGGCACCCGGTCCGCCGAGGACCTGTGGCGCCTCGTGCGCGAGGGGGGCGATGCCGTCTCGGCGTTCCCCGACGACCGGGGCTGGGACCTGGAGGCGCTCTACCACCCGGATCCCGAACACCCGGGCACCAGCTATGTGCGGGACGGCGCCTTCCTCTACGACGCGGGCGACTTCGACGCCGAGTTCTTCGGCATCAGCCCGCGTGAAGCGGTGGCGATGGACCCGCAGCAGCGGCTGCTGCTGGAGACCGCCTGGGAGGCCGTCGAGCACGCGGGCCTGGATCCGCGGGAGTTGCAGGGCAGCGACACGGGTGTCTTCACCGGGGTGAGCGCCCACGACTACCTGACGCTGATCAGCCAGACGGCCAGCGAGGTCGAGGGGTACATCGGCACCGGCAACCTCGGCAGTGTGGTCTCGGGCCGGATCTCCTACACCCTGGGGCTCGAGGGCCCGGCCGTGACGGTCGACACCGCGTGCTCGTCGTCGCTGGTCGCGATCCACCTGGCGGCCCAGGCGCTGCGGCAGGGCGAGTGCTCACTGGCCCTCGCGGGCGGCTCCACCGTGATGGCGACGCCCGGCTCGTTCACGGAGTTCTCCCGGCAGCGCGGGCTGGCCCCCGACGGGCGGTGCAAGCCCTTCGCGGCCGCCGCCGACGGCACCGGCTGGGGCGAGGGCGCCGGTGTCGTGGCACTCGAGCTGCTCTCCGAGGCGCGGCGCCGCGGGCACAAGGTCCTCGCGGTGGTCCGGGGTTCGGCCGTCAACCAGGACGGCACCAGCAACGGCCTCGCCGCCCCCAACGGGCCCTCGCAGGAGCGGGTCATCCGCGCGGCCCTCGCCAACGCGCGCCTGTCCGCCGACGACGTGGACGTGGTGGAGGCGCACGGCACCGGCACCACGCTGGGTGACCCCATCGAGGCCGGCGCGCTCCTCGCCACGTACGGCAAGGACCGGCCCGAGGACCGGCCGCTGTGGCTCGGGTCGGTGAAGTCCAACATCGGCCACACCCAGGCGGCCGCCGGCGTCGCCGGTGTGATCAAGATGGTCATGGCCCTGCGCGACGGCCTCCTGCCCGCCTCGCTGCACATCGACGCGCCCTCGCCGCACGTCCAGTGGGAGCAGGGCGGCGTGCGTCTCCTCACCGGGCCGGTCGAGTGGCGGTCGGAGCGTACGCGCCGGGCGGGCGTCTCGGCGTTCGGCATCTCGGGGACGAACGCGCATCTGATCCTGGAGGAGGCGCCGGCATCGGAGGAGGAGCAGCCCGAGGTGACCGAGCCTCCGGCGGGTTCGGTGGTGCCGTGGGTCGTCTCCGGACGGACCGGCGAAGCCCTGCGCCAACAAGCCCACAAACTCGACACGTTCACGGACGCTTCCACCGTCGAGGTGGGCTGGTCACTGGCCACGACACGGTCGGCCTTCGAACACCGCGCCGTGATCGTAGGACACGACCACGACCAGGCCCGCACCGCACTCCACTCACTGGCCTCCGGCGAAGTCTCACCCGACCTGGTCACCGGAACAGCCCAGGACACAGGCCCAGGACCGGTACTGGTATTCCCCGGACAAGGCTCACAGTGGATCGGCATGGGAGCCCAACTCCTCGACGA
>NZ_JBFBBD010000146.1:0-4885 GCF_040689515.1 Streptomyces sp. NPDC051173 | reverse complement strand
TGTTCTCGTCCGTGGCGGGTACGTTCGGCAGTGCGGGTCAGGCGAACTACGCGGCCGGCAACGCCTTCCTCGACGCCTTGGCACATCACCGCCGGGCAGAGGGTCTTCCTGCTGTGTCGTTGGCGTGGGGTCCGTGGGCGCAGGACAGTGGGATGACCGGCACTCTCACGGAGGCTGATCTCCAGCGGATAGCCCGCTCGGGCATGCCGGCCCTGTCGGCCGAGGAGGGTGTCGCCCTCTTCGACACCGCACTCGCCACCGCCGCCACCGAACCGATGCTGCTCCCCGTCCGCCTGGACCTCGCGGTCCTGCGGGCGCAAGGCGAGCCGCAACCGCTCCTGCGCGGCCTGATCCGTACCAACACCAGGCGCACCTCGGCCGCCGGCTCAGCGGCCGCGTCCACGCTCGTGCAGCGCCTGACCGGGCTGTCCGCGGCGGACAGGCGTGAGGCACTGCTGGACGTCGTACGCGGCCAGATCGCGATGGTCCTCGGACACGCCGGGTCCGCGGAGATCGACCCGACCCGGGCCTTCCAGGACCTCGGTTTCGACTCCCTGACGGCCGTCGAGCTGCGCAACCGGATCAACGACGTGACCGGCCTGCGGCTGTCGGCGACGGCCGTGTTCGACTACCCGACGGCCGATGCCCTGGGCGGTTTCCTGCTGGACGAGTTGTTCGGTGTGGAGACGGCGATACCGACGCCGGTGCTGGTACCGGCGGTCGTCGCTGACGACCCGGTGGTGATCGTCGGGATGAGCTGCCGTTACCCCGGCGGCGTCACGTCGCCCGAGGACCTGTGGCGGTTGGTGTCGGACGGTGTGGATGCCGTGTCCGACTTCCCGGCCGACCGCGGCTGGGACGTGGAAGCGCTCTACAACCCCGACCCCGAGCACACAGGGACGAGCTACACCCGCGCGGGTGGGTTCCTGAAGGAGGCGGCCGAGTTCGACCCGGCGTTCTTCGGGATGAGTCCCCGGGAGGCGTTGGCGACCGACGCGCAGCAGCGTCTGCTGCTGGAATCCACGTGGGAGGCGATCGAGCGGGCGGGCATCGACCCGGCGACCCTGCGCGGCAGCCAGACCGGTGTCTTCGCGGGCGTGATGTACAACGACTACGCCAGCCTCTTCTCCGGGCCCGAGTTCGAGGGGCACCAGGGCAACGGCAGCGCGGGCAGCATCGCCTCCGGCCGGGTGTCGTACACCTTCGGCTTCGAGGGCCCTGCGGTCACGGTCGACACGGCGTGCTCGTCCTCCCTCGTGGCACTGCACTGGGCGGCGCAGTCGCTGCGGTCGGGTGAGTGCTCGCTGGCGCTCGCGGGTGGTGTCACGGTGATGTCGACGCCGACGACGTTTGTCGAGTTCTCGCGGCAGCGTGGGTTGTCGGCGGACGGTCGGTGCAAGGCGTTCTCCGATGCGGCTGACGGTGTCGGCTGGGGTGAGGGCGTGGGCATGCTGGTGCTGGAGCGGCTGTCCGACGCCCGCCGCAACGGACACCGGATCCTGGCGACAGTGCGCGGCAGTGCTGTGAATCAGGACGGTGCGTCGAACGGCCTCACTGCTCCCAACGGTCCGTCGCAGCAGCGGGTGATCCGCCAGGCGCTGGCGAGTGCCGGCCTGTCGACAGCGGATGTCGACGCGGTGGAGGCGCACGGTACGGGGACCAGGCTGGGTGACCCGATCGAGGCCCAGGCGCTCCTGGCCACGTACGGTCAGGACCGCCCCGAGGACCGTCCGTTGCTGCTGGGCTCGGTGAAGTCCAACATCGGTCACGCGCAGGCCGCTTCGGGTGTCGCGGGTGTGATCAAGATGGTCATGGCGATGCGTCATGGCGAGCTTCCGCGCACCTTGCATGTCGATGCGCCGTCGTCGCACGTGGACTGGTCGGCCGGTTCGGTGGAGCTGCTGACCGAGTCGGCTGCTTGGCCGGAGGGTGACGGGCCGCGGCGTGCTGGTGTCTCGTCGTTCGGTATCAGCGGGACGAACGCGCACGTGATCCTGGAACAGCCCGAGCCGGTATCTGAGCCGACCGAGGCCGAGGATCCGGCAGCAGACATGGACAGGCTCGTGCCGTTGGTCGTGTCCGGCAAGTCGGAGACGGCCCTGCGGGCCCAGGCGGCACGGCTGCTCGCCCACCTCGACGCCGAACCCGACCTTCGGGATGTGGATCTGGCGCACTCGCTGGCCGTGGGCCGGTCGAGTTTCACCCACCGTGCGGTGGTGTGGGGTACGGAACGAAGCGACGTGGTCCGTGCCCTGTCAGCAGTCGTCGTCGGTGACACCGGCCCGGGTGTGGCCGTGGGTGTGGTGAGTGCCGGTAAGTCGGCGTTCTTGTTCTCGGGTCAGGGTTCGCAGCGGTTGGGGATGGGCCGGGAGTTGTACGGCCGGTTCCCCGTCTTCGCGGATGCTTTCGACGCGGTGTGCGCGGTGCTGGACGAGCACTTGGAGCGTCCGTTGCGGGAGGTGGTCTGGGGTGATGACGCGGAGTTGCTGAACCAGACCGCTTATGCCCAGACGGCGCTGTTCGCCGTAGAGGTCGCGCTGTTCCGGCTGGTGGAGTCCTGGGGTGTGCGGCCGGAGTACGTGGCCGGTCACTCCGTCGGTGAGATCGCGGCCGCACACGTGGCGGGGGTGTTCTCCTTGGAGGACGCCTGTGCGCTGGTGGCGGCGCGGGGCCGGCTGATGCAGGCCCTGCCCGAGGGCGGCGCGATGGTCGCCGTCCAGGCGGAAGAAGCCGAAGTGCTCCCGTATCTGACTCAGGGGGTGTCGATCGCGGCGGTGAACGGTCCGTCGTCGGTCGTGGTCTCCGGCACCGAAGAGGCCGTACTGGCAGTCGCGGCGCACTTCGAGGACGGAGGAAGGAAGGCGACCAGGTTGCGTGTGTCGCACGCTTTCCATTCGCCGTTGATGGAGCCGATGCTGGAGGAATTCCGGGCGGTCGTCGCGGGCTTGTCGTTCGGTGCGCCGGTGGTTCCGGTGGTTTCGAATCTGACGGGTCGGCTCGCCGAGCCGGGGCAGTTGTCCTCGGCTGACTACTGGGTGCGTCACGTCCGTGAGGCCGTACGGTTCGCGGACGGGGTACGGGCTCTGAGCGCGGAAGGTGTGACGCGGTTCCTGGAGCTCGGCCCGGACGGCGTCCTGTCGGCCATGGCCCGGGAAAGCCTGCCTGAAGGGACTGCTCCCGTTCCCGTCCTGCGCAAGAACAAGGACGAAGAGACAGCCGTCATCGGAGCCCTGGCCCAGCTGTACGTCCAGGGTGCAGGTGTGGACTGGGCGGCTGTGTTCGCCGGTGCGGGTGCTCGGTGGGTTGATCTGCCGACGTATGCGTTCCAGCGTGAGCGGTTCTGGCCTGCGGGTGGGGCGTTGCGTGCGGGTGATGTGCGGTTCGCGGGTCTGGGTTCTGCGGGGCATCCGTTGTTGGGTGCGGCGGTGGAGCTGGCGGGGTCCGGTGGTCTGTTGTTCACGGGCCGGCTTTCGACCTCCTCGCATCCGTGGCTGGCGGATCACGTGGTGATGGGCTCGGTGCTGGTGCCGGGTACGGCATTGGTGGAGTTGGCTCTTCGTGCGGCTGATGAGGTCGGCTGCGATGTGCTGGAGGAGCTGACGCTTGCCGCGCCTCTGGTGCTGCCGGCGTCTGGTGGCGGTGTGCAGGTCCAGGTGTGGGTGGGTGAGCCGGATGATGCGGGTCGTAGGGCCGTGGCGGTGCACTCGCGTGAGGGTGAGGAGCTGTGGACGCTCCATGCCAGCGGTTCGCTGACGAGTGGTGCTGCGCCGTTGGCGTTCGACACCACGACATGGCCGCCCACGGGCGCTGAGCCGGTCGATGTTGCCGACTGCTACGAGCAGTTCGCGGACTCCGGGTTCGCCTACGGTCCGGCGTTCCAGGGCCTCCAGGCCGCCTGGAAGCTCGGCGACGACGTCTACGCCGAGGTCCGGCTTCCCGAGGGTGTCGACGGTGGTGCGTACGGTCTGCACCCGGCCCTCTTCGACGCCGCACTCCACGCGTCGATGCTGGGTGGGGGAGACAAGGAGGGGGGCGTCCCGTTCTCGTGGAGCGGAGTGTCGCTGCACGCCTCCGGCGCCTCGCAGGTTCGGGTGCGCCTGAGCCGTACCGAGGGCGGTGTGTCGATCGCGATCACGGATTCGGCCGGAGCCCCGGTCGCTTCCGTCGACTCGCTCGTCGTACGTCCGATCTCCGCCGACCAGTTGAGGACAGGCGGCGGCCGGGACTCCCTCTTCACCCTCGACTGGGCTCGCATCGAGCTCACCGGTGAGCCCGTCGGTTCGCTCGCGGTGCTCGGCAAGGACGCCAAGGGGCTCTTGAACGGGCTCTCCCTGCCGGCCCACGCGGATCTCGATGCTCTGGCCAAGACGGAGGCGGACGTCCCCGAGGTCGTACTGGTCGCACCGTCCTTCGACGCCGACACCGCGGAGTCCGTGCACGCCGCGGCTGCCTGGGCGTTGGATCTGGTGCAATCGTGGCTCGCGGACGCTCGGTTCGCGGACTCGCGCCTCGTGTTCGTGACCCAGGGCGCGACGGTCGGCGAGGACCTCGCCGGCGCCGCGGTCCAGGGGCTGATCCGGTCGGCGCAGTCGGAGAGCCCGGGCCGTTTCGGCCTGGTGGACCTGGACGGCGATGCTGATGTGTCGGTGCTGCCGAAGGCACTCGCTTCCGACGAGCCTCAGCTGCTCCTCCGCGAGGGTCAGGCTCTCGCGGCCCGTCTTGCCCGAGCGGATGCGCAGGGCACTGCCGACGTCTCCTGGAACACTTCAGGAACGGTTCTGATCACTGGCGGTACGGGTGGTCTGGGTCGTGTGGTGGCGCGTCATCTGGTGGCCGAGCATGGTGTGCGGAGTCTGCTGTTGGTCAGCCGGAGTGGTCTGGCTGC
>NZ_JBFBBD010000145.1:0-5078 GCF_040689515.1 Streptomyces sp. NPDC051173 | reverse complement strand
CAGTTGGCAGCGCACAAGTACTCGGCGGAACTGAAGGGTCGCAAGGGGAAGTCACCCAAGGAGAACTTTGACTGGTGGAACAAGCAGCCCCAGGCCCGGGGCGGAGCCCCGGCCGCGGCGGAGCCGCGCATCAGATGCTGTGGGAAGGGGCGGGGCTGGGGAACAAAACCCGCCCCCTACCCCCGGTAGATCGCCTCGATCTCGTCCGCGAAGTCCTTCGCCACGACGTTCCGCTTGAGCTTCAGGGACGGCGTCACATGGCCCGACGCCTCCGTGAACTGGGCGGGCAGGATGCGGAACTTGCGTACCGACTCCGCCTTCGAGACCGCCGCGTTGCCGTCGTCGACGGCCTTCTGCACGGCGGCGAGCAGGTCCGGGTCGTCCGCCAGCTGGGCCGGGGTCGTGCCGGCCGGCTTGCCGTTGTCGGTGAGCCAGCGCGGGAGGAAGTCCTCGTCGAGGGTGATCAGGGCGCCGACGAACGGGCGGGCGTCGCCGACGACCATGCACTCGGCGATCAGGGCGTGCGCGCGGATGCGGTCCTCGATCACCGCGGGGGCGACGTTCTTGCCGCCCGCGGTGACGATGATCTCCTTCTTCCGCCCGGTGATCGTGAGGTAGCCGTCCTCGTCGAGCGTGCCCAGGTCGCCGGTGTGGAACCAGCCGTCGGAGAGCGCCTCCTCGGTGGCGGCCTCGTTGTTCCAGTAGCCCTGGAAGAGGTGCTCGCCGTGCAGCAGCACCTCGCCGTCGTCGGCGATCCGGACGACCGAGCCGGGCAGCGGCTGCCCGACCGTGCCGATCTTCTGCCGGTCCCAGGGGTTGAAGGCGGTGGCCGCGCAGGACTCGGTGAGGCCGTAGCCCTCCAGGACGGTGAAGCCGATGCCGCGGTAGAAGTGGCCGAGGCGCTCGCCCAGTGGCGCGCCACCGGAGATCGCGTGGGTCGCCCGGCCGCCGAGCACCGCGCGCAGCTTGCCGTAGACGAGCCGGTCGAAGATCGCGTGCTTGATCCGGAGCCCCAGCGACGGCCCGCCGGGGCCGTCCATGGCGCGGCTGTACGCGATGGCCGTGTCCGCGGCCCGGTCGAAGATCTTGCCCTTGCCGTCGGCCTGGGCCTTGGCGCGCGCCGAGTTGTAGACCTTCTCGAAGACGCGCGGCACGCCGAGGATCAGCGTGGGCCGGAAGGCGGCGAGCTCGTCGGTGAGGTTGCGGATGTCCGGCACGCAGCCCAGCTTGATGGGCGCGAGCACCGCCGCGATCTCGACCAGCCGCCCGAAGACGTGGGCGGTGGGCAGGAAGAGCAGCACGGAGGAGTCGCCCGTGCGGAACAGCGGCTTGAGCCGCTCCACGGCGTTGCCGCACTCCACGAAGAAGCTGCGGTGGGTCAGCACACAGCCCTTGGGGCGCCCGGTGGTGCCGGAGGTGTAGACGATGGTCGCGGGCGAGTCGGCGCCCGCGAGCGCGCTGCGCTCGTCGACCTCCTCGTCGCTCAGCCCTTCCCCGGCCGCGCCGAGACGGCCGACGGCGTCGTCCTCGATACGCCAGACGTGCCGCAGCTCCGGGAGCCGGTCCTTGACGGACTCGACGGCGCTCTCGTGCGCCTCGGTCTCCACGACGCAGGCGACGGCCCCGGAGTCGCCGAGGATCCACTGGATCTGCTCGGCCGAGCTCGTCTCGTACACCGGCACGGTCACCGCGCCCGCGCTCCAGATGGCGAAGTCCAGCAGCGTCCACTCGTAACGGGTGCGCGACATCAGCCCCACGCGGTCGCCCGGCCGGACGCCCGAAGCCATCAGTCCCTTGGCCGCGGCCCGCACCTCGGCGAGGAAGGCGGCGGCGGTGACGTCCTCCCAGCGGCCGTCGACCTTGCGGCCTATGACGGCGACATCGGGGCGCTGCGCGGCGTTGCGGCGGATCAGATCCGTCAGGTTTCCGTCCGCGGGGACCTCATAGAGGGCCGGAAGGCTGAACTCGCGCAAGACTGCTGCTCCTCGTCGGGCGCCGGCGCCGCCGCGTCTTTGAGGGGCGCTGCGTCGGCTGCGGTCCATGTCAGGCAAGGGGGGTATTGGACTGCCCGGACGTTACCCACCAGTACGGCTTTCGAATAGGGGTGGCGCTCAGATGTTCTGTGCGTCACACGCCACCGGACCGCCTTCCGAACCCTAGCCCCTCCGCTTGGTGACCGGGAAGTAACCGCAGGTCGGCGACCTTCCGGAGGGCCGCCCGCAGAGCCTAGGGTGATCGGCATGCGAGGTGGCTTCAGAGTTCACGTGGTCAGCGATGTGCACGGCAACAGCGAGGGGCTCGCACGGGCGGGCGACGGCGCCGACGCCGTGGTCTGCCTCGGCGACCTCATCCTCTTCCTCGACTACGCGGACCACTCGCGCGGCATCTTCCCCGACCTCTTCGGCGTCGAGAATGCCGACCGCATCGTGGAGCTGCGCACCGCCCGCCGCTTCGAGGAGGCCCGTGAGCTGGGCCGGCGCCTGTGGGAGGGCGTCGACCGCGACGCGGCCATCGAGTCCGCGGTCCGCAAGCAGTACGCCGAACTCTTCGCCGCCTTCCCCACCCCCACCTACGCCACCTACGGCAACGTCGACATCCCCCGGCTCTGGTCCGAGTACGCAGCACCCGGCACCACCGTCCTCGACGGGGAGCGCGTCGAGATCGGCGGCCGCGTCTTCGGCTTCGTCGGCGGTGGCCTGCAAACGCCCATGCGGACGCCCTTCGAGATCGGCGCCGAGGAGTACGCCGCCAAGATCGAGGCGCTCGGCGACGTCGACGTCCTCTGCTCGCACATCCCGCCCGACGTGCCCGAACTCTGCTACGACACCGTCGCCCGCCGCTTCGAGACCGGCAGCGCCGCCCTGCTGGAGGCGATCCGCGCCACCCGCCCCCGCTACGCGCTCTTCGGCCACGTCCACCAGCCCCTCGCGCGCCGGATGCGCATCGGTGCGACCGAGTGCGTCAACGTCGGCCACTTCGCCTCCAGCGGTACACCCTGGGTGCTGGAGTGGTGACGCGCGCCGGGATGTAGCCTTCACCGGCAGGCATACGAGGCGGCGGGACCGGTACGGAGGAGCCACGGAGATGGCGGAACACACCAGCTCGAGCATCACGATCGAGGCGTCCCCGGCCGAGGTCATGGCGGTGATCGCAGACTTCGACCGCTACGCGGAGTGGACCGGGGAGGTCAAGCAGGCGGAGGTGCTCGCCAAGGACGAGCAGGGCCGCGCCGAGCAGGTGCGCCTCGTCCTCGACGCGGGCGCGATCAAGGACGACCACACGCTGGCCTACAGCTGGCCCGCGGAGAACGTCGTGAGCTGGTCCCTGGTCAAGTCCCAGATGCTGCGGCAGCTCGACGGCTCGTACAGCCTGGAGCCGGAGGCCGGCGGCAGCCACACCAAGGTGACGTACCAGCTCACCGTCGACGTCAAGATCCCCATGCTCGGGATGATCAAGCGCAAGGCGGAGAAGGTCATCATCGACCGGGCGCTCGACGGTCTCAAGCAGCGGGTGGAGAGCGGCGCCGCGAAGTCCTGAGCCCGCCCCCGTGCCCGGCGGCGGTGGTTCCCAGGCTGCCGGGCACGCACTTCAGCCCGTCCGGCGTTTGAGGACGCTCCCGAAGGGAGCTCCCGCCGCAGGCGGCAACGGCGCCGCACCACACCAGGAGAAACCCTTGCGCACGGTCCTCGTCACCGGCACCGGCGGCGCGGGCCGCACCACCACGGCCGCGGCCACGGCGCTCACCGCCGCGCGGCGGGGCCGGCGCGTCCTGCTGCTCACCACCGACCGCGGCCCCGCGCCCGACACCGTGCTCGGCACCGCCCTGCCCCAGCGACCCGCGGACGGCACGGCCGGTGCGCCCTGGGCGGAGCCCGTCCAGGCGGCCCCCGGCCTGTGGGCCGCCCGCGTCGCCACCGGCGAGCACTTCCAGGACCGCGCCCGCGACCTCCAGGAGCGCGGCGCCTCCCTCTTCGACCTCCTCGGCGCCTCCCCCCTCGACCCCGAGGAGCTCACCGAACTCCCCGGCGCCGAGCCGCTCGCCGTCCTCGCCGCCCTGCGCGCCGCCCACACCGCCGCCGCGTGGGACCTGCTCGTCGTCGACATGCCCGCCGCGCACGAGACCGTGCGCCTCCTCGCCCTGCCCGAGCAGCTGCGCCGCTATCTGCGGCGGCTGCTGCCCGCCGAGCGGCAGGCGGCCCGCGCGCTGCGGCCGATGCTCGCCCAGCTGGCCGGGGTGCCGATGCCCGCGCAGCGGCTGTACGAGACCGCGGAGCGCTGGGAGGCCGAACTCGCCGCCGTCCAGGACGTCGTCGAGGCGGGCGGCACGACCGTGCGCCTCGTCGCAGAACCCGGGCCGCTCGCCGTCGAGGCACTGCGCCTCGCCCGCGCCGGACTCGCCCTCCAGGGCTGCCGGGTCGACACCCTCGTCGCCAACCGCGTGCTCCCCGCGGGCGACGGCGGCGACTCCTGGCTGGCCGGGCTCGTCGCGGAGCAGCGGACCGCCCTCAAGGCGCTCCACGAGGAGTACCTCATCGACGGCGTCACCGTCTGTGAACTCCCGCACCTCGGCCGTGACCCCCGCGGTCAGGAGGACCTCGGTGCGCTCGTCGACGCCGCCGTGTCGACGACCATCGGCGGCGAGGGCGGCACCGTCGGGATCATCGAGGGCGAGGGCCTGGCCGACGAGCTCGACGGCTGGCCCGCCACCGGCTCCGAGCCCGACGCCTGGACCGTGGAGGACCGGCTGGCCACCGACGGCGTCCTGCTCTGGCGGCTGCCGCTGCCCGGCGCCGACCGCGACGCCCTGGACCTCATACGCCGGGGCGACGAACTCATCGTCGGCGTCGGCCCGTTCCGCCGCGTCCTGCCGCTGCCGTCGGCGCTGCGCCGCTGCACCGTCTCCGGGGCCGGTCTGCGCGACGGCGCGCTGTGCGTGCGCTTCACCCCCGACCCCGCCCTGTGGCCGCGGACTCCGTGAACGCCGTTACCGGGTCTCTTGCAGAAAGCCCCGGCGTTCATGCCGGGGATGAATGCATCTCAGGACTGCTCTGACGTGCACCTCAGAGCGGACGTTTTTG
>NZ_JBFBBD010000144.1:0-5080 GCF_040689515.1 Streptomyces sp. NPDC051173 | reverse complement strand
CTTCGCCGACGGCGTCAAGGCCCTGGCTGCCGAGGGTGCTTCGGTCTTCCTGGAGCTGGGGCCGGACGGTGTGCTGACGGCCATGGCCCAGCACAACCTGGAGGACGTCCCGGTCGCGGTCGCGGCACTCCGCAAGGAACAACCGGAAGAGACGGCCCTGTTGACCGCCCTCGCGCGCCTCCACGTGGCCGGTGTCGCGGTGGACTGGGCCGGGTTCTTCGACGGTACCGGTGCCCGCCGCGTGGACCTGCCCACCTACCCCTTCCAGCACGAGCGCTACTGGCCGAAGCCGGCCGTCCCGGTCGGTGACGTGTCCGCCGCGGGCCTGATGCCCGCCGGGCATCCGCTGCTGGGTGCGGCGGTGCCTTTGGCCGACTCCGACGGGATGCTCTTCACAAGCCGGCTGTCGGCACGGACGCACCCTTGGCTGCTGGACCACGTGCTCGACGGCGTGTCCGTCTTCCCCGCCGCCGGATTCCTCGAACTGGCCGTCCGCGCAGGCGACCACGTCGGCTGTGACCGGGTGGGCGAGCTCGCCTTCGCCAAGCCCCTTGTGCTGTCCGGCGACGACGTGCTCCTCCAGGTGCGGGTCGGTGCCCCCGACGCGGAGGGCGCGCGCCCGGTGCGCATCCACGCGCGGGCCGCGGACTCCGCGGACGGGGCGTGGACGGAGCACGCGGGCGGCATGCTGCTGGACTCCCCGGTGCCGGCAGCGGATTTCGATACCTCGGTGTGGCCGCCGAGCGGCGCCGTGGCCGTCGCCCCGGAGGACGTCACCGGAGACGTCGAGCACGGTCCGGCCTTCCGTACCGTACGTGCCCTCTGGAGCCGGGGCGACGAGACCTTCGTCGAGGCCGCGCTCCCGGACGGAGTGGGCGATGCCGGGGCCTTCGGGCTGCACCCGGCGCTGCTGGAGGCGGTGACCCGGGCGGCCGGGGGTGACGAGGGCATGGAGCCGTCGTCGTGGAGCGGCGTGTCGCTGCACGCGAGCGGCGCTTCGGTGGTGCGGATACGCGTCGCCAAGGCCGGCGAGGACGCCTTCTCCGTCGCCGTCGCGGACGCCGAGGGCGCGCCGGTCCTGTCGGCCGACTCGCTGGTCCTCGGGGCCCGGAAGACCGCACGGCAGTCCGCGCAACAGGGTTCGCTGCTGCGGCTGGAGTGGGTGGCGGCCCCGGAGGCGCGGGCTTCCGGCGAGGTGCGGAGCGTGACGCTCGACGCGGCGGGTCCGGCGGGTCCGGCGGGTCCGGCGGGTCCGGCGGGTCCGGCAGGGCCGGCAGGGCCGGCCGAGCTGGCGGAGGTCCCGGACCTGGTCGTGGTCCCGGTCTCGGGAACGGGAGAGGACGTGCCCGGCTCCGTGCACGGACTCACGGCACGGGTCCTGGGGCTGGTGCAGGAGTGGCTGGCGGAGGAGCGGTTCGCCGCGTCGCGGCTGGTGTTCGTGACCCGCGGCGCGGTGTCCGGCGACGACCTCGCCGGTGCCGCGGTGTGGGGTCTGGTGGGGTCGGCGCAGTCGGAACACCCGGGCCGGTTCGTGCTGCTGGACGCCGAGGCCGGGGACGTCCCGGCCGTGCTCCCGGCCCTGCCGGGCCTGTCGGCTTCGGGCGACGACCGGTTCCTCGTACGCGAAGGCGCCGTGCACGTGGGCCGGTTGGCGCGGCCGGTGGCACAGGACGGCCAGGACGACGCGACGTCCGCGGCGCCCGCGTGGGATCCGGACGGCACGGTGCTGATCACCGGCGGCACCGGTGGCCTGGGCGGCGTGCTGGCCCGGCACCTCGTGGCCGAGCGCGGCGTGAAGCACCTGACGCTGGTGAGCCGGCGGGGCGAGGCCGCCCCGGGCGCGCCCCTGCTGCGTGAGGAACTGACCGCCCTCGGCGCCGATGTGGCCGTCATGGCCTGCGACATGGCCGACCGCGGCGCGGTCAGTCGGCTGCTGGACACCCTGGACCGCCCGCTGACCGCGATCGTCCACACGGCAGGCGTGCTGGACGACGGCGTGGTCACGGCCCTGTCCGCGGAACGCCTGTCGGGTGTGCTGCGGCCCAAGGCGGACGCGGCCTGGCACCTGCACGAGCTCACCCAAGGGACGGAGCTCGCCGCCTTCGTCATGTACTCCTCGATCTCGGGCGTCATGGGCAGCGCCGGTCAGGGCAACTACGCGGCGGGCAACGTCTTCCTCGACGCGCTGGCCCGCCACCGTGCGGCCCGCGGCCTGCCCGCGCAGTCCCTGGCCTGGGGCGCCTGGGCGCAGGGCAGCGGAATGACGGGCGCCCTGTCCGAGGCGGACATGCGGCGCATCGCCTCCTCCGGTGTGCCTCCGCTCCTCGCCGCGCAGGGGCTCGCGCTGTTCGACGCCGCCACGGCGTCCGGCGAGACGCACCTGGTGCCGATCGGCCCGGTCGTCGCCGGCACGCGCGTCCGCGGCGAGGTGCCGCCGTTGCTCCGCGGCCTCCTCAAGGGGACCCGGCGCACGGCGGCGGTCTCCGCGGGAGGCGCCGAAGCCGCCACGACGCTCGGCAGCCGGCTGCGCGAGGCGCGGCCGGAGGAGCGCACGCGCATCGTGACCGACCTGGTGCGGACCGAGACCGCGGCCGTACTGGGCCACGCCTCACCCAAGGGCGTCGACGCGCGGCGGGAGTTCCGCGACCTGGGCCTCGACTCGCTTACCGCCGTCGAGCTGCGCAACCGGCTCACCGCCGCGACGGGCCTGCGGCTGTCCGCGACCCTCGTGTTCGACTACCCCAGCCCCACCGTGCTCGCCGCCCACCTCGTTCCGCAGCTCGTGGACGAGGCCGTGGCCGACGCGGGCTCGGCACTCCTCGCGGAACTGGCACGGCTCGACTCCGCGCTCGCCGCCGGCGAGCCGGACGCCCGCACCAGAACAGCCGTCTCCGGCCGACTGCTCCAGATGCTGGAGAAGTGGCGGGGAACGGAGACGGAGGACACCGGCGACGAGGTCGTCGAACGGATCGAAGCCGCCGACACGGATGAGATCTTGGCCTTCATCGACAACGAGCTCGGCCGTCACAGCGCTCGCTGAGTCCGGCCTCCACATTTCACAGGGAAGGTTTCTCGTCATGCCCGATGACAGCAAGCTCGTTGACTACCTCAAGTGGGTCACGGCCGATCTGCACCGGACCCGCCAACGGCTGTTGGAGGCCGAGTCCGGCAAGCAGGAGCCCATAGCCATTGTCGGAATGTCCTGCCGGTTCCCGGGCGGAGTGCGGTCGCCGGAAGAATTCTGGCAGTTGCTGCACGAGGGCCGCGACGGCATCGCGCCGTTCCCCACGGACCGCGGCTGGGACCTCGGCCTTCTGACGGGCGATGGTGACGGTATGCGGACGGCGGCCGAGGGCGGCTTCGTCGACGCCGCCGCGTTCGACGCCGGCTTCTTCGGCATCTCGCCACGCGAGGCCGTGGCGATGGATCCCCAGCAGCGGCTGCTGCTGGAGACCTCCTGGGAAGCCCTGGAGCGGGCCGGCATCGACCCCGTCTCCCTGCGGGGCAGCGAGACCGGTGTGTTCGTCGGCACGAACGGCGTCGACTACGTCGGCGTCGTGATGAACTCCCGCGAGGACGTCGAAGGCCACGCCAGCACCGGACTCGCGGGCAGCGTCCTCTCCGGACGGATCTCGTACAGCTTCGGCCTGGAGGGGCCTGCGGTCACCGTCGACACCGCGTGCTCGTCCTCCCTCGTCTCGCTGCACATCGCGGCCCACGCCCTGCGCTCCGGCGAGTGCTCGCTGGCGCTGGCCGGCGGTGTGACGGTGCTGTCGAGCCCGATGAGCTTCGCGGGGTTCGCCCGTCAGGGCGGTCTCGCGACGGATGGCCGGTGCAAGGCGTTCGCGGACGCGGCGGACGGCACGGGCTGGTCCGAGGGCGCCGGCGTCCTCGTACTGGAACGCCTCTCCGACGCACAGCGCAACGGCCACCAGATCCTCGCCGTCGTGCGCGGCTCGGCGGTGAACCAGGACGGCGCGTCCAACGGCCTGACGGCACCGAACGGCCCGTCCCAGCAGCGCGTGATCCGGCAGGCACTGGCGAGCGCCGGACTGTCGGCGTCCGAGGTGGACGTGGTCGAGGCACACGGCACGGGCACGACCCTCGGCGACCCGATCGAGGCGCAGGCGTTGCTGGCCACCTATGGTCAGGACCGTGATGCGGGGCGGCCGTTGCGGCTGGGGTCGGTGAAGTCGAACATCGGGCATACGCAGGCTGCTGCGGGTGTGGCGGGGATCATCAAGGTGGTCCTGGCGATGCGTCATGGTGTGCTGCCGAAGACGCTGCATGTGGACGCGCCGTCGTCGCATGTGGACTGGTCGTCCGGTGCGGTGGAGTTGCTGACGGATGCGGTGGTGTGGCCGGAGGTGGAGCGGCCGTGGCGTGCGGGTGTGTCGTCCTTCGGGATCAGCGGCACGAACGCCCACGTCATCATCGAGCAGGCGCCGGCCGCCGAGGAGCCCGACGCCGATGGCGAGCCGAAGATCTCGCCGGCGTCCGTGCCCTGGCCGGTCTCCGCGAAATCCGAGCGAGCGCTGGCGGCACAGCTGGAGCAGATCACCGCGCTGACCGGCGTGTCACCGCTCGACGCGGGCTTCTCGCTGGCCACTTCCCGCGCCCACCTCGAGCACCGTGCGGTGCTGCTGGCGGGGGAGGACGGCACCGTGGCCGAGGTCGCCCGCGGGGCGGCCGGGGACGTGGCCGGGAAGCTCGCGGTGTTGTTCTCGGGTCAGGGTTCGCAGCGGGTGGGCATGGGCCGGGAGTTGTACGCACGCTTCCCGGTGTTCGCTGAGGCCTTCGACGCGGTGCTGGCTGGTTTCGACGGTGAGTTGCGGGAGGTGATGTTCACCGATGCGGAGCGTCTGGAGGAGACGGGGTGGACGCAGCCGGCGTTGTTCGCCCAGGAGGTGGCGCTGTTCCGGCTGACCGAGTCCTGGGGTGTCCGTCCGGATTTCGTGGCGGGGCATTCGATCGGTGAGGTCGCGGCGGCGCATGTGGCGGGGGTGTTCTCGTTGGAGGACGCGTGCCGCCTGGTGGCGGCGCGGGCGCGGTTGATGGGTGCGCTGCCCGTGGGTGGTGG
>NZ_JBFBBD010000143.1:0-5648 GCF_040689515.1 Streptomyces sp. NPDC051173 | reverse complement strand
CCGCAGGCGGCAACGGACCTGAGGTTCGGGGTCTGGGGCAGCGCCCCAGTTTCGGGAAGGGGCGGGGTAGGGGAACAAGCCCGCCGCAGGCGCCACCCGACCCGCAGACAAGGGGCCCGGGGCGGGGCCCCACGCGGCGGAGCCGCACACTGGATGCAAGCCGGGAAGGGGTCGGGGCCGGCCCGCCGCAGGCGCAACGGACCCGCACTCCGGGGGTCCGGGGCGCAGCCCCCGCGTGGCGGAGCCGTGCATCACACTCAGCCGGGCAGGGGAACAACGCGCCGCAGGCACAACGAACCCGCACCCCCGGGGGCTCGCGTGGAGCCCCCGGCCGGCGGCAGGGGTCAGATGCCCGCCGCCTGGGACAGGTCGCCCTTGATCAGGCTCAAGACCTCGTTCGCCCGCTCGCGGGCGTCCGTGAGGGCGATCGCCGAGGCCACCGGGACGACTACCTCCAGGTAGCACTTGATCTTCGGTTCGGTGCCCGAGGGGCGGACGATGACGCGGGCGCCCGAGACCGTTCCGGAGGTGTCACCGGCGAGGTGGTACCGCAGGCCGTCCGTCGGCGGGAGGGACTCGGAGCCCTTGGCCAGGTCCTCGGCGGAGGTCACCTGGAGGCCGGCCAGCAGCGTGGGCGGCTGCTCGCGCAGGCGGCGCATCGCGTCGGAGATCAGGGAGAGGTCCTCGACGCGCACCGAGAGCTGGTCCGTCGCGTGCAGGCCGTGCTCGACCGCGAGGTCGTCCAGTAGGTCGGTGAGCGTACGGCCGGTCTCCTTGAGCTCGGCGGCCAGCTCGGCGACGAGCAGGGCGGCGGTGATGCCGTCCTTGTCGCGTACGCCCTCGGGGTCGACGCAGTAGCCCAGCGCCTCCTCGTACGCGTAGCGCAGGTCGTCCACGCGGGCCAGCCACTTGAAGCCGGTGAGGGTCTCCTCGTACGCGGCGCCGGGGGCGGCGGCCGCGATGCGGGAGAGGAGGGACGAGGAGACGATCGTGGTCGCGAACGTGCCCTGAGCCTTCTTGTGCACCAGGTGCGTGGCCAGCAGCGCGCCCACCTCGTCGCCGCGCAGCATGCGCCAGCCCTCGGCGGACTCGGGGTCCGGCACGGCGACGGCGCAGCGGTCGGCGTCGGGGTCGTTGGCGATGACGATGTCCGGCTGGGCCTCGCGGGCCGTCGCGAACGCCAGGTCCATCGCGCCCGGCTCCTCCGGGTTCGGGAAGGAGACGGTCGGGAAGTCCGGGTCGGGCTCGGCCTGCTCGGCGACGACCGTCGGCGTGGGGAAGCCGGCCCGCTCGAAGGCGGCGGTCAGGACGGTGCGGCCGACGCCGTGCATGGGCGTGTAGACGACGCGCACGTCCCGGGCGGAGCCGTTGGTCAGGACCGCGTCCGTACGCTCCAGATAGGCCTGCACGATCGTGTCGCGCAGGGTCTCCCAGCCGGCCGAGGGGCGCGGCACGTCGTCGAGGCTCGCGACCGCGGCGATCTCGGCGGCGATCTCCGCGTCGGCCGGGGGCACGATCTGGGAGCCGTCGCCGAGGTAGACCTTGTAGCCGTTGTCGCGCGGCGGGTTGTGGCTGGCGGTCACCTCGACGCCCGCGACCGCGCCCAGATGGCGGATCGCGAAGGCGAGCACGGGGGTGGGCAGCGGGCGCGGGAGCAGCGCGGCCTTCAGGCCCGCGCCGACCATCACGGCCGCGGTGTCCAGGGCGAAGTCGGCGCTCTTGTGCCGGGCGTCGTAGCCGATGACGACGGTGCCGCCGACGTGGCCCTGCTTCTTGAGGTACGCGGCGAGACCGGCGGCCGCGCGGATGACGACGGCGCGGTTCATCCGCATGGGACCGGCGCCCAGCTCACCGCGGAGACCCGCCGTCCCGAACTGGAGCGTGCCGCCGAAGCGGACGCTCAGCTCGGCGGTGTCCCCGGCGTCGAGGAGCCGGGCGAGCTCGTCACGGGTGTCGGGGTCGGGGTCCTCGGCCAGCCACGACTTGGCTCGCGCGATGAGGTCTCGCTCCACGGTTTCTCCTCCTGAGTGGTCGAGTGTCTGGCTCCGCTGCGCTTCTGCCGGGCGGGCGCAGGTGTGTCACCGGGTGTTGCATCGTTGCCCTGACGTAGGGCTCATAAATCACATGGGTGTGGGGTCGGTGGCGTTGCGCCTGCGGCGGGCTTGTTCCCCAGCCCCGCCCCTCCCCGAACTGGGGCGTGTGCCCCAGACCCCCGGCTGCGGGTCCGTTGGCGCCTGCGGCGGGCTTCTTCCCCTACCCCGCCCCTTCCCGAAACTGGGGCGCTGCCCCAGACCCCGACGTGCGGGTCCGTTGCCGCCTGCGGCGGGAGCTCCCCCAGCTACCGCTGGGAGGTGCCCCCAGCGGGAACGCGGTGCGTTGTCACGGCACTCAATGCGCCTGACGGCGCCTCGCACCGCGTTCCAGGTCCTCAGCCCGGAGGTCACACCCCCGGTCCAGCCACCAACCCAGCCCGGTCGGCGATTGAGGCCACCCCACCCCACCCACGAACAGCGAGAACTACAGCCGGTCGAGCACCGAAGCCAGCAGCGCCCCCATGGCCGTCGCCGAGTCGCGCCCGGCCTGGAGCACCTCTTCGTGGTTCAGCGGCTCACCCGTCATGCCCGCGGCCAGGTTGGTGACCAGGGAGATGCCGAGGACCTCGGCACCGGCCTCGCGGGCGGCGATGGCCTCGAGGGTGGTGGACATGCCGACCAGGTCCGCACCGAGGGTGCGGATCATCTTGATCTCCGCGGGAGTCTCGTAGTGCGGGCCGGGGAACTGGACGTAGACGCCCTCTTCGAGGGTCGGGTCGACCTCCCGGCAGAGGCCGCGCAGCCGCGGCGAGTAGAGGTCGGTGAGGTCGACGAAGTTCGCGCCGACGATCGGCGAGGTCGCCGTGAGGTTGATGTGGTCGCTGATCAGCACCGGCTGACCGGGGCGCATGCCCTCGCGGAGGCCGCCGCAGCCGTTGGTGAGGACGATGGTCTTGCAGCCGGCGGCGACGGCGGTGCGGACGCCGTGCACGACGGAGGCGACACCGCGGCCCTCGTAGTAGTGCGTGCGGCCGAGGAAGACCAGGACGCGCTTGTCGTTGACCTTGTACGAGCGGACGGTGCCCGCGTGGCCGGCGACGGCGGCGGCGGAGAAGCCCGGGAGGTCGGTGACCGGGAACTCGATCTCGGGGGTGCCGAGAGCTTCGGTGGCGGGTACCCAGCCGGAGCCCATGACCAGGGCGACGTCGTGGGTCTCTGCGCCCGTGAGCTCGCGCAGGCGGGAGGCGGCGGCGTCGGCCGCGGCGTACGGGTCGGCCTGGATGTCCGGAGTAACTGATGCGTTCACGCGGACGAGGGTAGCCGCTATTCGCCTACGCGCGTAGATGTCGCTGGTGACGGTGTTCCGATTGTTGCTTTGTGTCTTATGACGAGACGGATTCGTCATAAGAATCAGCAACGCCTCGGAGGGGCGTCGGCAAGGCCTCAGCAGGGCCGCTTGCGGAGCTCCATCACGTAGTCGTGCGGCGCCCCGGCCGACTCCGCCGCGTCGGCGATCTCGCCGAGGTAGCGCGCCGAGGGCAGCCCGCCCTCGTAGCCGTTGAGGACGTAGACCCAGGCGGGCTCCTCCCCGTCCAGAGTGTGCACGCGGACCCTCATCCGGCGGTAGATGTCGAGGCCGACACCCTCCCAACGGTCCATCGAGTCCTCGTCCATCGGAGCGATGTCGTAGAGGGCGACGAAGACCTGGGAGCGCGGCGCCTCGACGACGGTCGCGAGCGCCCCCTCCCAGCCCAGCTGCTCGCCGCCGAACGTCAGTCGCCAGTCGGAGAGCCAGCCCGTGCCGCGCAGGGGCGAGTGGGGTGCGCGGCGGGACATCAGCCGCGCGTCGAGGTTGCCGGCGTACGCGGCGTAGAGCGACATGGCTCCGAGAGTACGGGAGTGAGGCGGAACGGCATTTGGGGTGGCAGTCTCGAAGGGAGGTTCGTCCGGAACCTCCTGCCGGTCGTCGCACGGATGCCCGTAGGGATGTACGTGGGGATTTGCGTACGGAACCGACGGGGGAGGCCCCGGGAGAAGTCGCTTCGACGGGTACGGGACAATGGAGTACGTGACTCGGATCGTGATCATCGGTGGCGGACCCGGCGGCTATGAGGCGGCGCTCGTCGCCGCGCAGCTCGGCGCGGAGGTGACCGTCGTCGACTGCGACGGTCTGGGCGGGGCGTCGGTGCTCACC
The DNA here is from genome assembly GCF_040689515.1 of Streptomyces sp. NPDC051173. Lineage (NCBI taxonomy): Bacteria > Bacillati > Actinomycetota > Actinomycetes > Kitasatosporales > Streptomycetaceae > Streptomyces > Streptomyces sp. NPDC051173. The sequence goes on along the minus strand of NZ_JBFBBD010000143.1, from coordinate 1,421 downwards.
GACTGCGTGCCCTCGAAGACCCTTATTGCGACGGCCGAGGTGATGACGACCTTCGACTCCTCGTACGAGGAGCTGGGGATCATCGTCGCCGACGACACGCCGCCCCTGGAGCAGACCGCCCGGGTCGTGGGGGTGGACCTGGGCAAGGTCAACCGCCGGGTGAAGCGGCTCGCCCTGGCGCAGTCGCACGACATCACCGCGTCCGTCACCCGGGCGGGTGCGCGCGTGCTGCGCGGCCGCGGCCGGCTGGAGCCGAACCAGGCGCCGGACGGCTCGCGCAAGGTCGTCGTGCGGGCCGTCGACGGCACCGAGGAGACCCTGGTCGCGGACGCCGTGCTGATCGCCACGGGCGCGCACCCGCGGGAGATCCCGGACGCGCTCCCGGACGGCGAGCGGATCCTGAACTGGACGCAGGTCTACGACCTGGACGAGCTCCCCGAGGAGCTCATCGTGGTCGGTTCCGGTGTCACCGGCGCGGAGTTCGCGGGCGCCTATCAGGCGCTGGGCTCCAAGGTCACGCTGGTGTCGTCGCGCGACCGCGTGCTGCCGGGCGAGGACCCCGACGCGGCCGCGGTGCTGGAGGACGTCTTCCGGCGGCGCGGGATGAACGTGATGGCCCGCTCCCGGGCGCAGTCCGCGAAGCGCGTGGGCGACCGCGTCGAGGTGACGCTGGCCGACGGCCGGGTCATCACCGGCACGCACTGCCTGATGGCGGTCGGCTCGATCCCCAACACGGCCGGGATCGGCCTGGAGGAGTCCGGCGTCCGGCTCAAGGACTCCGGCCACATCTGGACGGACCGGGTCTCCCGTACCAGCGCGCCGGGCGTCTACGCGGCCGGTGACTGCACCGGTGTGCTGGCGCTCGCGTCGGTGGCGGCGATGCAGGGCCGCATCGCGATGTACCACTTCCTGGGTGACGCGGTGGCGCCGCTCAATCTCAAGGCTGTATCCGCGAACGTGTTTACGGATCCGGAGATTGCCACGGTCGGCTATACGCAGGCCGATGTCGACAGCGGCAAGATTGACGCCCGCATGGTGAAGCTGCCGTTGCTGCGGAATCCGCGGGCGAAGATGCAGGGAATTCGCGACGGTTTCGTGAAGATGTTCTGCCGTCCGGGTACGGGCATCGTGGTCGGCGGAGTGGTGGTCGCACCGCGCGCGAGCGAGCTGATTCACCCGATTTCGATCGCGGTCGACAACAACCTGACCGTGGAGCAGATCGCCAACGCGTTCACCGTCTACCCCTCGCTGTCCGGCTCCCTCGCCGAGGTGGCCCGGCAGCTGCACGCGAGGAAGGCGCCGCGCGAGGGCTAAGGGGTGCCTGACGGATCTCCGCGGCGTCGCGACGCCCGGCACGCACTCTCGCCGCACCGGCCGAAAACCCGAGTACGCCCAGTACGAGGGCTTCCGGCCGGCACGCC
>NZ_JBFBBD010000142.1:0-5857 GCF_040689515.1 Streptomyces sp. NPDC051173 | reverse complement strand
CACGCACCGCGTTCCAGGTCCTCAGCCCGGAGGCCACACCCCCGGCCCAACCACAAACCAGCCCGGCCGGCGATTGAGGCCACGCCCGAAGGGCGAACGCACCCCAGGTCAGCCCAAGTGGCTAACGTCCCGCACCGCCCCCCGATCCGCACTAGTCGCCATCGCCGCATACGCCCGCAGCGCCGCCGACACCTTGCGCTCGCGGGACTTCGGGGCGTAGCGGCCTTCGAGGGACGCGCGGCGGGTGGCCAGTTCCGCTTCGGGAACGAGGAGTTCGATGGAGCGGGCGGGGATGTCGATGCGGATGCGGTCGCCGTCCTCGACGAGGGCGATCGTGCCGCCGGAGGCGGCCTCGGGGGAGGCGTGGCCGATGGAGAGGCCGGACGTGCCGCCGGAGAAGCGGCCGTCGGTGACCAGGGCGCAGGACTTGCCGAGGCCGCGGCCCTTCAGGAAGGACGTGGGGTAGAGCATCTCCTGCATGCCGGGGCCGCCCTTGGGGCCCTCGTAGCGGATGACGACGACGTCGCCTTCCTTGATCTCCTTGCGGAGGATCTTGTCGACGGCCTCTTCCTGCGATTCGCAGACGACGGCCGGTCCTTCGAACGTCCAGATCGATTCGTCGACGCCCGCCGTTTTCACGACACAGCCGTCGACGGCGAGGTTGCCCTTGAGGACGGCCAGTCCGCCGTCCTTGGAGTAGGCGTGCGCGGCGTCGCGGATGCAGCCGCCGGCGGCGTCCGTGTCGAGGGAATCCCAGCGCTCGGACTGCGAGAAGGCGGTGGCGGAGCGGACGCAGCCGGGGGCCGCGTGCCAGAGTTCGACGGCCTCGGCGGACGGGGAGCCGCCGCGGACGTCCCAGGTGCCGAGCCAGTCCTTGATGCCGGGTGAGTGGACGGTGTGCACGTCCTCGTCGAGCAGGCCCGCGCGGTAGAGCTCGCCGAGGATCGCGGGGATGCCGCCGGCGCGGTGCACGTCCTCCATGTAGTACGTGCCGCCGGGGGCGACGTTGGGCGCGACCTTGGCCAGGCAGGGCACGCGGCGGGAGACCGCGTCGATGTCCTTGAGGTCGTAGTCCAGCCCGGCCTCCTGGGCGGCGGCGAGCAGGTGGAGGATCGTGTTCGTCGAGCCGCCCATGGCGATGTCGAGGGCCATGGCGTTGTCGAAGGCGGCGCGGGTGGCGATGTTGCGCGGCAGGACGGAGTCGTCGTCCTGTTCGTAGTAACGCTTGGTGATCTCGACGACCGTGCGGGCCGCGTTCTCGTACAGCGCCTTGCGGGCGGTGTGGGTGGCGAGGACGGAGCCGTTGCCCGGGAGGGAGAGGCCCATGGCCTCGGTGAGGCAGTTCATGGAGTTCGCGGTGAACATGCCGGAGCAGGAGCCGCAGGTCGGGCAGGCGTTCTCCTCGATGCGGAGGACGTCCTCGTCCGAGACGTTCTCGTCGACCGCGTCCACGATGGCGTTGATCAGGTCGAGCTTGCGGACCGTGCCGTCGACGAGGGTGGCCTGGCCGGCCTCCATCGGGCCGCCGGAGACGAAGACGACGGGGATGTTGAGGCGCAGCGCGGCCATCAGCATGCCCGGCGTGATCTTGTCGCAGTTGGAGATGCAGATCAGGGCGTCGGCGCAGTGCGCCTCGACCATGTACTCGACGGAGTCGGCGATCAGGTCGCGCGAGGGCAGGGAGTAGAGCATCCCGGCGTGGCCCATCGCGATGCCGTCGTCGACGGCGATGGTGTTGAACTCGCGGGGCACAGCGCCCGCCGCCAGGATCGCGTCGGAGACGATCCGGCCGACCGGTGCGAGGTGGGTGTGGCCGGGGACGAATTCGGTGAAGGAGTTGGCCACCGCGATGATCGGCTTGCCGATGTCCCCGCTCGCTACGCCCGAGGCGCGCATCAGGGCGCGGGCTCCCGCCATGTTGCGGCCGTGGGTGACGGTGCGGGACCTCAGCTCGGGCATCCTGCTCCACTCCTCGAAAGGCGTCGGCGCGCGGTGGCGGCGGCCTTGTGGCGGCGGCTTCGCGCTGCGCGGTGTCGCGTCCTACGAGCCTACGCCGATGATCCAAGATCCGGACAGTGTCTCCGGTATGTGAGACGGGCGTCTCGCGCCGGGCTACGGGGCTCCCGTGAGGTGGCGCTGTATGGCCGGTGCCACCTGGGCGATGACGTCCTCCACGTCCGCCGACGCCAGCGGCTCGACCTTGATCACGTGGCGCAGCAGCGCGACGCCGACCAGGTGGGCGGCGGCGAGCTCGGCGCGCAGCCGGGGCTCCGCGACGTCCAGTTCGTCGGCGATGCGGGCCATCAGCCGGGTGGAGACGAGGTCGCGGAAGACCGCGGCCGCGGTCTCGTTGGCGACGGCGGACCGGACGATCGCGAGCAGCGGCTCGCGGGTGACGGGGTCCTCCCACAGGCCGAGGAAGAAGCGCGCCATGCGTTCACCGGCGGTGTCCGTACCGCCCTCGAGGACGATGTCGGGCGCTTGGAGGGCCGGGGCGAAGGCCACCTCGATGGCCGCGGCGAAGATCTGTTCCTTGGGCCCGAAGTAGTGGTGGACGAGAGCGGGGTCCACGTCGGCGCCCCTGGCTATGGCCCGGATGGACGCCTTGTCGTAGCCGCGCTCGGCGAACTCTGCGCGGGCCGCCGCGAGGATGCGCTCACGCGCGCCGGGGCCGCCGCCGAGGTCCGTACGGGCGGGCCTGCCACGCTTTCTGGGGGCTCCGTCGCCCGTACGGGGGACGCTCACGGGCGGGTCGCGCCCGTCGGGGAGGCGAGGTGCAGCCGGGTGAAGGCCAGGGCCTCGGCGAGGTCGGCCTCGCGCTCGGCGGTGGACATGGCGCGCCGGGTGTTGACCTCGATCACCACGTGGCCGTCGAAGCCGGTGGTGGCGAGGCGTTCCAGCAGCTCGGCGCAGGGCTGCTTGCCGCGGCCCGGCACGAGGTGCTCGTCCTTGGCGGAGCCGTTGCCGTCGGCGAGGTGGATGTGCGCCAGCCGGTCGCCCATCCGGTCGATCATCTGGATGGCGTCCGTCCGGGCGGTGGCGGTGTGCGAGAGGTCGACGGTGAAGTGGCGGTAGTCGTCCTTGGTGACGTCCCAGTCCGGGGCGTAGGCGAGCATCTCGCGGTCGCGGTAGCGCCAGGGGTACATGTTCTCGACGGCGAAGCGGACGTCCGTCTCGTCGGCCATCCGCCAGATCCCCTGCACGAAGTCCCGTGCGTAGCCGCGCTGCCAGCGGAACGGCGGGTGGACGACCACGGTCGTGGCGCCCAGCTTCTCGGCGGCCGTGCGGGCCCGCTGGAGCTTGACCCAGGGGTCGGTCGACCAGACGCGCTGGGTGATCAGCAGACAGGGCGCGTGGACGGCCAGGATGGGCACCTGGTGGTAGTCGGACAGGCGGCGGAGCGCCTCGATGTCCTGGCTGACCGGGTCGGTCCACACCATGACCTCGACGCCGTCGTAGCCCAGGCGCGCGGCGATCTCGAAGGCCGTCGCCGTCGACTCCGGGTAGACCGAGGCCGTGGACAGCGCGACCTTCGCATCCGGGATGCGCACCACAGGCTCTGTCACGAGGGACAGCGTACGACCGTGTCCCGGACGGCGGGCATGGAGGTGGCCGTGCGGCGCAGCGGCGGTACGCCCTTCACGGCGGCCGCCTCAGGAAGTGGGCAGGTGATCGAGCCGCCGGAGGATGACGCCCTCCCGCAGCGCCCAGGGGCAGATCTCCAGCTCCTCGACGCCGAGGAGGTCCATGGCCGCCTCGGCGACGAGCGCGCCCGCGACCAGCTGCGGCGCGCGGCCCTCCGAGACGCCGGGCAGCCGGGCGCGCTCCGCCGAGGTCATGCCGGCGAGCTTGGGCACCCACTCCTCCAGGGACCGCCGGGTGAGCGCGCGCTGGACGTAGAGGCCGTCGGTGGAACGGGCCGCTCCGGCGATCCGGGCGAGCTGCTTGAACGTCTTGGAGGTGGCGACGACGTGGTCCGGGGTGCCGTGCCGGGCGAAGTCCCCGACGATGCGGGCGATCTGCGCGCGTACGTGCCGCCGCAGGGCCCGTACGTCCGTGGGATCGGGCGCGTCGCCGGGCAGCCAGGCCGTGGTCAGCCGGCCCGCGCCCAGCGGCAGCGAGACGGCCACGTCGGGCTCCTCGTCCATGCCGAAGGCGATCTCCAGGGAGCCGCCCCCGATGTCGAGGACCAGGAGCTTCCCGGACGACCAGCCGAACCACCGGCGGGTGGCCAGGAACGTCAGCCGCGCCTCCTCGTCGCCGGTGAGGACCGGCAGCGTGATACCGGTCTCCTTCTGGACACGGGCGAGCACGGTGTCGGCGTTGGCCGCCTCGCGCACCGCGGAGGTCGCGAACGGCAGGACCTCCTCCACGCCCTTGTCCTCGGCGGCCTCCAGCGCCTCCTGGACGACGGCGACGAGCCGGTCGATCCCCGCCTCGCTGATCGCCCCTTCGTCGTCGAGGAGCTCCGCGAGGCGCAGTTCGGCCTTGTGGGAGTGGGCGGGCAGGGGGCGGGCGCCCGGATGCGCGTCCACCACCAGCAGATGGACCGTATTCGAACCCACATCGAGGACACCGAGTCTCATGGCCTGAACGCTACTGCGACCGGCCGGGGCGCATAGTCTTGAGGGGTGGCAAAGACGAAGAAGGCCAAGCCTGACAAATCCCTCGACAAGGCCGACAAGAAGCGGTCCAAGATCTCCGCGAAGGCCTCCGACGAGGTCGGGCTCGACTTTGCCCGCGCCTGGGTCGAATTCCCCGATCCGGCCGACGACGAACAGGTCTTCCGCTGCGATCTGACCTGGCTCACCTCCCGGTGGAGCTGCATCTTCGGCAGCGGCTGCCAGGGCATCCAGGCCGGGCGCGCCGACGACGGCTGCTGCACGCTGGGCGCGCACTTCTCGGACGAGGAGGACGAGCAGCGTGTCGCGGGGCACGTGGCGCGGCTGACTCCGGACATCTGGCAGTTCCATGACATCGGCACGTCGACCGGCTGGACCCAGCTCGACGACGACGGCGACCGGCAGACCCGCCGCTGGGACGGCTCCTGCATCTTCCAGAACCGCCCCGGCTTCGCGGGCGGCGCCGGCTGCTCCCTGCACATCCTGGCCCTCAAGGAGGGCCGCGAGCCGCTGGAGACCAAACCGGACGTCTGCTGGCAGCTCCCGGTCCGCCGCACGTACGACTGGATCGACCGCCCCGATGACACCCGCGTCCTCCAGGTCTCCATCGGCGAGTACGACCGCCGCGGCTGGGGCCCCGGCGGCCACGACCTGCACTGGTGGTGCACGTCCGCGACGTCCGCGCACGGTGCGGGTGATCCGGTGTATGTGACGTACGCGCCGGAGCTGACGGAACTGATGGGCAAGGAGGCGTACGGGCGGCTGGTGGAGCTTTGTGAGGAGCGGCTGGGGTCGCTTCTGCCGTTGGCTCCGCATCCGGCGGATGGCGCTGCCTGAGGGTCTTCTGTTGTGTGCGCCTGCGGCGGGACGCCCTTCGGGCGTGGCCTCAAGCGCCGGCCGGGCTGGGTTTGTGGCTGGACCGGGGGTGTGGCCTCCGGGCTGAGGACCTGGAACGCGGTGCGTGGCGCCGCCACACGTATTGAGTGCCGTGACAACGCACCGCGTTCCAGAACCCCACCCTCCGGCCCCACCCCCTCCGCCGGAGGGTAAGTTCAAGGCCGGTGGATGCGCCTTTCTTTCCCGCCGGGTGCGCGAAATCCAGCCCGTTGGGGGCACCTCCCAGCGGTAGCTGGGGGAGCTCCCGCCGCAGGCGGCAACGGACCTGAGGTTCGGGGTCTGGGGCAGCGCCCCAGTTTCGGGAAGGGGCGGGGTAGGGGAACAAGCCCGCCGCAGGC
>NZ_JBFBBD010000141.1:0-6361 GCF_040689515.1 Streptomyces sp. NPDC051173 | reverse complement strand
GTCCTCAATCGCCGGACGGGCTGGATATGCGGCTACGGTCCGCACCATCCAGCCCGTCCGGCGATTGAGGACGCGCCCGCAGGGCGCCCCCGCCGCAGGCGGCAGCGGACCCGCACCCGACTACCGCCCCAATCGAGACCGCACAGCCCCGCTCACATCGAACGGCAGCACCGTCACCGCCACATTCGTGAGCTGTTCCAACGCCTTCGCCATCTCGTTGCCCCGGTCGGGGTGGAGCAGTGAGCCGAGGGGGCCGGAGTATGTGCGGATGGGGATCAGGAGGGTCAGGGCCGTCTCGCCGTCCGCCGTCGTGCGGGCGGCGAGGGCGGCGACCGCGTGGCGGAGGCGGCGGTCGGGGCAGTCGACCAGTTCCAGGGGGATCGTCGTGCCGGGGGTCGCGTCCCACTTCTCGGTGATCCGGCGGGCCCGCTCCGCGTCGATGACGAAGTGCAGGGCCCGTACGTCGTCGGGCCGCAGCTCGTGGGCGTAGCGCAGGGCCTTCACCGTGGCCAGGTCGAGGTCGTCGACGAGCACGAAGACCAGGTGGCGCCGCCAGTGCGGCTGGTCCGTGCCGAACGCGGGGACGTTGCCCAGCGCCTCGGCCTCCTCGCGGTACTGCCGGTTGATGCGGATCAGCGCCCACACGCCCAGCGGGAAGACCACCACGACCAGCCACGCGCCCTCCGTGAACTTGGTGACCGCGAAGATCAGCACGACCAGCGCCGAGGCCACCGCCGCGACGAGGTTGACCCCCACCTTCCAGTGCCGGTGCGGCTCCTCGGGCCGCCGCCAGTAGTGGGCGGTCATCCCGGCCGCCGCCATCGTGAAGCCGGTGAAGACGCCGATGGCGTAGAGCGCGACGAGTCTGTCCACGCTGCCGCCCGTCACGATCAGCAGCGCGAGCGAGACGACGGCCAGCGAGATGATCCCGTTGGAGAAGGCCAGCCGGTGGCCGCGCCGGGTCAGTTGACGCGGCAGGAAGCGGTCCTCGGCGACGAAGCTGGCGAGGAAGGGGAAGCCGGTGAAGGGCGTGTTGGCGCCGGTGTAGAGGATGAGCGCGGTCGCGAGCTGGACGTAGACCAGCCCCGTCGTGCCGAGCCAGCCGTCCCCGAAGACCAGGTGCGCCTCCTGCGCGATGACGGTCGGATTGCCGTCCTGGTAGGGGACGGCGTGGGTGAAGTGGGCCAGCGTGGAGACGCCGAGCACCATGACGCCGAGGACGCAGCTCATGACGGTGAGGGTGCGCCGGGCGTTGCGGCCCTGCGGTTTGCGGAAGGCCGAGACGCTGTTGGAGATCGCCTCCAGGCCGGTCAGCGAGGAGCCGCCGTTGGCGAACGCGCGCAGCACCATGAACAGCGAGGCGCCGTACAGCCAGCCGTGCCCGGACGTGCCGAGCGGCACCACCCCGGAGGCGTGCGGGTCGGCGTGCGGGAGCCCGCCGGTGAGGGCGCGTACGAGCCCGATGGCCAGCATCAGCGCGACGGCGGCCATGAAGAGGTACGCGGGGGCCGCGAACGCCCGCCCCGCCTCCCGGATCCCGCGCAGATTCCCGTACATCAGCAGCACCACCACGCCCACCGTGAGGGGGAGTTTGAGGTGGTCGAGGCCGGTGTAGCCGTCGCCGGTGAGGTGCGCGAGGGAGATGAGCGCGTCGGTGCCCGCGGCCGTCTGCACGGCCACGGTGACGATGTAGTCGACGAGGAGCGCGACGGCGGCGATCTGGGCGACGCGCGGCCCGAAGTTCTCGCGGGCGACGACGTACGAGCCGCCGGCGCGGGTGTAGACGGACACCACGTCGCGGTAGGAGAGCGTGAGGAGCAGCAGGACGAGCAGGATCGCGCCGGTCACCGGCATCAGCAGGCTGAACGCGGCGATGCCCACGACGGGTACGAGGATGCGCAGTATCTCCTCGCTGCCGTACGCGGTGGAGGAGATGCAGTCGGAGGCGAGGACGCCCAGGGCGAGCGGGTTGGAGAGCGTCTCGTGGGCGAGCTGCTGGGTGACCAGCGGGCGGCCGAGCAGCCGGCACTTGACGCGGTAGGCGAGCCGGTCGGGGACCTCGGGTACGACTTCGGGACGGTCGGCCATAGCCGTATCTTCCGGCTCCGCCCCGGGGCCCGTACGGCCAAACGCCGGACGGGCCGAAAAGTCGGCCCGCCCGGCGTCCGGGGTGACGCGTCAGCCGACGACGGTCCAGGTGTCGTTGCCGGTCAGGAGGGAGGCGAGGTCGCCCTTGCCCTTCTGTTCGATGGCGGCTTCGAGCTGGTCGGACATCTGGGTGTCGTAGACGGGCCGGTCGACGCTGCGGAACACACCGATGGGGGTGTGGTGCAGGGTGTCGGGGTCGGCGAGCCGGGAGAGGGCGAAGGCGGTGGTGGGGGAGGTGGTGTGGGCGTCGTGGACGAGGATGTCGGCCTCGTTGTCCGCGGTGACGTCGACGACGTGGAGGTCGCCGGTGGACCGGTCGCGGACGACACCCTTCGCGCCGTCGGTGCCGAAGCGGATGGGCTGCCCGTGTTCGAGGCGGATGACCGCTTCCTGGGCCTGCTGCTTGTCCTTGAGGACCTCGAAGGCGCCGTCGTTGAAGATGTTGCAGTTCTGGTAGATCTCCACCAGCGCGGTGCCCGGGTGCTCGGCTGCCTGGCGCAGCACTTCGGTGAGGTGCTTGCGGTCGGAGTCGACCGTGCGGGCGACGAAGGACGCCTCGGCCCCGATCGCGAGGGAGACGGGGTTGAAGGGCGCGTCCAGCGAGCCCATCGGCGTCGACTTGGTGATCTTGCCGACCTCGGAGGTCGGGCTGTACTGGCCCTTGGTCAGCCCGTAGATCCGGTTGTTGAAGAGCAGGATCTTGAGGTTGACGTTGCGGCGGAGGGCGTGGATGAGGTGGTTGCCGCCGATGGAGAGGGCGTCGCCGTCGCCGGTGACGACCCACACGCTCAGGTCGGGGCGGGAGGAGGCGAGGCCGGTGGCGATGGCGGGGGCCCGGCCGTGGATGGAGTGCATCCCGTAGGTGTTCATGTAGTACGGGAAGCGGGAGGAGCAGCCGATGCCGGAGACGAAGACGATGTTCTCCTTCGCCAGGCCGAGGGAGGGCATGAAGCCCTGGACGGCGGCGAGGACGGCGTAGTCGCCGCAGCCCGGGCACCAGCGGACTTCCTGGTCGGACTTGAAGTCCTTCATGGTCTGGGCGGCCTCGGCCTTGGGGACCAGCTTGAGCGCCTCAGTCATCGATGGCCTCCTTGAGCGCGGTGGCGAGCTGCTCGGCCTTGAACGGCATGCCGTTGACCTGGTTGTAGGAGTGGGCGTCGACCAGGTACTTCGCACGGATGAGGGTGGCGAGCTGGCCGAGGTTCATCTCCGGGACGATCACCTTGGTGTAGGAGGCCAGGACGTCGCCGAGGTTGTGGGGGAAGGGGTTGAGGTGGCGCAGGTGGGCCTGGGCGATGGGGGCGCCCTGGGCGCGCAGACGGCGTACGGCGGCGGTGATGGGGCCGTACGTCGAACCCCAGCCCAGGACCAGGGTCCTGGCGCCGTCGGGGTCGTCGACCTCGATGTCGGGGACGGCGATGTTGTCGATCTTGGCCTGGCGGGTGCGCACCATGAAGTCGTGGTTGGCCGGGTCGTAGGAGATGTTGCCCGTGCCGTCCTGCTTCTCGATGCCGCCGATGCGGTGCTCCAGGCCGGGGGTGCCGGGCACGGCCCAGGGGCGGGCCAGGGTCTGCGGGTCCCGCTTGTAGGGCCAGAAGACCTCGGTGCCGTCGGCCAGGCTGTGGTTGGGGCCGGTGGCGAACTGCACGCGCAGGTCGGGCAGTTCGTTGACGTCCGGGATCCGCCAGGGCTCGGAGCCGTTGGCCAGATAGCCGTCGGAGAGCAGGAAGACGGGCGTGCGGTACGTCAGCGCGATGCGGGCGGCGTCCAGGGCGGCGTCGAAGCAGTCGGCCGGGGTGCGCGGCGCCACGATCGGCACCGGGGCCTCGCCGTTGCGCCCGTACATCGCCTGGAGCAGGTCGGCCTGCTCGGTCTTGGTGGGCAGGCCCGTCGACGGGCCGCCGCGCTGGATGTCCACGATCAGCAACGGCAGTTCGAGGCTGACGGCCAGGCCGATCGTCTCGGACTTCAGTGCCACACCGGGGCCGGAGGTGGTGGTCACCGCCAGCGCCCCGCCGAAGGCGGCGCCGAGGGCGGCACCGATGCCGGCGATCTCGTCCTCCGCCTGGAAGGTGCGCACGCCGAAGTTCTTGTGCTTCGACAGCTCGTGCAGGATGTCCGAGGCCGGGGTGATCGGGTACGAGCCGAGATAGAGCGGCAGGTCGGCCTGCTTCCCGGCGGCGATCAGGCCGTAGGAGAGGGCGAGGTTGCCGGAGATGTTGCGGTAGGTGCCGGTGGGGAAGGCGGCGGTGGCCGGGGCGACCTCGTAGGAGACCGCGAAGTCCTCCGTCGTCTCACCGAAGTTCCACCCGGCCCGGAAGGCCGCCACGTTCGCCTCGGCGATGTCGGGCTTCTTCGCGAACTTCTTCCGCAGGAAGGCTTCCGTGCCGGTGGTGGGCCGGTGGTACATCCACGACAGCAGACCGAGGGCGAACATGTTCTTCGAGCGCTCGGCCTCCTTCCGCGACAGGTCGAAGTCCTTCAGGGCCTCGATCGTCAGCGTCGTCAGCGGCACGGGGTGGACGTGGTAGGCGTCCAGCGACCCGTCCTCCAGCGGCGAGACCGCGTAACCGACCTTCGCCATCGGGCGCTTGGTGAACTCGTCGGTGTTCACGATGATCTCCGCGCCCCGGGGGACGTCGGCGATGTTCGCCTTCAGTGCGGCCGGGTTCATCGCCACCAGCACGTCGGGCGCGTCGCCCGGGGTGAGGATGTCGTGATCGGCGAAGTGCAGCTGGAAGCTGGAGACACCCGGCAGCGTCCCGGCGGGGGCGCGGATCTCGGCGGGGAAGTTCGGCAGCGTGGAGAGGTCGTTCCCGAACGACGCCGTCTCCGACGTGAAGCGGTCACCCGTGAGCTGCATGCCGTCACCCGAGTCCCCCGCGAACCGGATGATCACCCGCTCCAGCTTCCGCACGGACTTGCCGCCCGGCCCCTCGTCGGGATGGCGTGGCGGGCTGAGGTGTGAAGGCTCCCGCTCCGCCGACGGCGGGGCGGCCCCGTTCGGCTGCTCGCCTGGTTCGGCCTGCTCGGCCGGGCTGCTGACCTGGCTGGTCACTGCTTCGGACCTCCCTCGTGGCGGCGGCTCGCACGCGGTGGTGACGGCCGGCGTTCCCACTGCCATCGTACGGGGGTAAGGGTCGCCTACCTGGGATGGATCACAAGATGCCCGCGCCGTAGCGCATCCGTTTTGTCCTGGTAAGCGGATTTCGGGCCATCCGGGCGGCCCTTGTGGAGGCGACGGCTCCACTGGGTCTTTTGTCTGAGGTTCCCGTCCCGGTGACCGTCTCACCAGGGAGGCTCTCCCCGACGGGTGTGGTGCGGGAGTCCTAGGACCGCAGGTATGTCAGCACCGCCAGCACCCGGCGGTGATCCCCGTCACTCGGCGACAGCCCCAGCTTCAGGAAGATGTTGCTGACGTGCTTCTCGACGGCGCCGTCGCTGACCACCAACTGCCGCGCCACGGCGGAATTCGTCCTTCCCTCGGCCATCAGGCCGAGCACCTCGCGCTCGCGCGGGGTGAGCCCGGCGAGCACGTCCTGCTTACGGCTGCGCCCGAGCAACTGCGCGACGACCTCGGGGTCCAGGGCCGTACCGCCCCGGGCGACGCGCACCACCGCGTCGACGAACTCCCGCACCTCCGCCACCCGGTCCTTCAGCAGATAGCCCACGCCCCGGCTGCTCCCCGCCAGCAGCTCCGTGGCGTACTGCTCCTCCACGTACTGCGAGAGCACCAGCACACCCAGCTCCGGGTGGTCCCGGCGCAGCCGCACGGCCGCTCGCACGCCCTCGTCGGTGTGCGTCGGCGGCATCCGTACGTCCGCGACCACCACGTCCGGCAGGGCACCCTCGTCGGCGAGCTCCCCGATGACCTTCAGCAGCGCCTCCGCGTCACCGACACCCGCGACGACGTCGTGCCCCCGGTCGGTCAGCAGGCGGGTCAGCCCTTCCCGAAGCAGCACCGAATCCTCGGCGATGACGACCCGCACCCTGTCCTCCACGATTCCCCTGCCCCCTGTTTGCCGCTGCTGTGGGTGTCCAGCATCGCAGTATTTCGGGTGGCGGGGGGTTTTGCCGGGTGTGCGTTGCCGGGTGCGGCGGGCTTTTCCCCAGCCCCGCCCCTTCCCGAAACTGGGGCTCCGCCCCAGACCCCGCAACACGCTTCGCGCGTTGTCCTCAAACTCCCCCAGCTACCGCTGGGAGGTGCCCCCAA
>NZ_JBFBBD010000140.1:0-6461 GCF_040689515.1 Streptomyces sp. NPDC051173 | reverse complement strand
GGTGCCCCCAACGGGCTGAAAAGAAAGAGCGGCGCACCCGGCGGAAAAGGAAAAGAACGGCGTGCCCGGCGGAAAGGAGCAGAAGAGAACGGCGCGCCCACCGGCCTTCAACTTGCCCTCCGGCGGAGGGGGTGGGGCCGGAGGGTGAGGTTCTGGAACGCGGTGCGTCGTCACGGCACCCAATGCGCAGGGCGGCGCCATGCACCGCGTTCCAGGTCCTCAGCCCGGAGGCCACACCCCCGGCCCAGCCACAAACCCAGCCCGGCCGGCGATTGAGGCCACGCCCGAAGGGCGAACCCACCCCAGCCACACACAAACCCGCACCCCCGAAAATCTCATCCGCTGGACCACCCCCAACCCCAAGACCCCATGCCGCTACCCTGCAACCGTGGCTGATATCCAGATCCCCGCTGACATCAAGCCCGCCGACGGACGCTTCGGCGCGGGCCCCTCCAAGGTGCGGACGGAGGCGCTCGGTGCCCTCGCCGCCACCGGGAGCTCACTGCTCGGTACGTCTCATCGCCAGGCCCCGGTCAAGAACCTGGTGGGCAAGGTGCGGGACGGCGTCCGGGAGTTGTTCTCGCTGCCCGAGGGCTATGAGGTGATCCTCGGCAACGGCGGGTCCACCGCCTTCTGGGACATCGCGACGCACGGGCTCATCGAGACCAGGTCGCAGCACCTCTCCTTCGGCGAGTTCTCCTCGAAGTTCGCGAAAGCGGCAAAGCTCGCACCGTGGCTGGAGGAGCCGACGGTCATCGCGTCGGAGCCGGGCACGCACCCTGAGCCGCAGGCCGAGGCGGGTGTGGACGTCTACGCCTTCACGCACAACGAGACGTCCACCGGTGTCGCGGCGCCGGTCCGGCGCGTGGCGGGTGCCGACGCGGGCGCGCTCGTGCTGGTGGACGCCACGTCCGGCGCGGGCGGGCTGCCCGTGGACATCGCCGAGAGCGACGTCTACTACTTCGCCCCGCAGAAGTCCTTCGCCGCCGACGGCGGGCTGTGGCTGGCCGCGTTCTCCCCGGCGGCCCTGGAGCGCGCGGCGCGCGTCCACGCGTCCGGCCGGCACATCCCCGAGTTCTTCTCGCTGCCGACCGCGATCGACAACTCGCTGAAGAACCAGACGTACAACACCCCCGCCCTCTCCACCCTCTTCCTGCTCAACGAGCAGCTGGAGTGGATCAACGGGCAGGGCGGCCTGGACTGGGCGGTCGCCCGGACCGCCGACTCCTCCTCGCGGCTCTACGCCTGGGCGGAGAAGTCGCCGTACGCGTCCCCCTTCGTCACCGACCCGGCCAAGCGGTCGCAGGTCATCGGCACGATCGACTTCTCCGACGAGGTGGACGCGGCGGCGGTCGCGAAGACGCTGCGGGCGAACGGCATCGTGGACACCGAGCCGTACCGCAAGCTGGGCCGGAACCAGCTGCGCGTGGCGATGTTCCCGGCGATCGAGCCGTCGGACGTCGAGGCGCTGACGGTCTGCGTGGACTACGTGATCGAACGCCTCTGACCCGTCCCGTTCCTGGGAGGCGGCGGAGGCGGCGGCGGAAGTAACCAAAGCAGCCGACACAGCAGCCAGCCTCCCAGGAACGCCACCTTCGGGTGAACCCGCACCATTTCCTCATGGCCCGTACGCACCTCACGCTGAGCGCGACCGAACGGCAGGCGCCGCTGGCCGAGTTGGCGGGCCGGCTCGGCGAGGCGGCCCTCGGGCTGCGTGACCGCGCGGACGCCCCGACGCCCGGCGGCGTCGGCTACGGCGTCTTCTACGACACGCCGTTCAAGACCGGATTCGCCCAGGGCACCTCCCTCTATTGGGAAGTCGTCTGCCCGACCTCGCCCGGTGGAAATGTCAATACGTGGCTCTATCTCACCGCCATGAACAGGGCGGGCAAGGACCTTGAGGCATTCGTCTCCTATTGCTCCCAGGACGCTCCGCGTTTCAAGGTCTTCGACTGGGCGCGCGACGACCACTGGCAGATCGACATTCCGTGGCCCTCCCTCGGCGCCTATCTGATGACCAGGTCCGCGCACGGTCAGAACTACCAGGTTCTGGGTGTGTGGAACAGCACCTGGCAGCTCGCACCGGGAAGTTGGCGCAATCAGGCGCTGCTCTGGAATCAGGCCGCCCAGCGGTACGACCTGATCCATCAGTACGACTACGCCGCCGCGGACCGCCGCGCGACCGTCGGCCGGACGAACCTGAATCAGAGGAACCGGAATCGGAGGAGCCGCCCCCGGTCGCCGACATGCGGGAGGAATTCGCGCGTGAAACCGCCCGCGCGCCACGGGACCGGGAAGCGGAACGCGCCTTTCTCCAAAGCAAGATCGAAACCGCGCGTTCGGACCGGAAGCGTTCCGCTTCCGAAAAGGAGCAGGCCATCGCCGCCCTGCTCCGCGAACTGGCCCGACTGGAGAAGGAGGAGCCCGGAAGCCGATCATAGCCAGCCCCTTTTGTGAGGCCCGGATTCCCAGGATCCGGGCCTGATCCATTTCCCCGGTGAACAGGTTGGCGAATTTCCGCGCTTCAACCCGGGCCCGGCGCCTATAGGTTCACGTCCGACCAATACAGCGTCGCTCGGGAGGGGAAGTCATGAAGCACATGAAACGCCGCTTGACGTACGCCGCCGTATCCTCGCTCCTCGCAGCCGGCGGGATGGTGGGAGGCGCGACCGCGGCCTCCGCCGCACCCGCACACGTCTCGTCCTGCGACAGCTTCCGCAACTCGGGCACCGTCTGGACCGCCAACTGCCGCGTGGACTACGGCAGTACGCAGTCGTGGACCCAGTGCTCCGACGGCACCTGGCTGTACGGGGCGTGGGTCGGCCCCGGCTACTGGATCTTCAGAGGTGACTGCGGCGGCCACGGCTACGTGGTGAACTACGGCTGGACCGACAGCTGATCCTCCCGTGAACCCGGCGGTACCCGGCGCGATGGGCGCCGGGTACCGCCGTCTCCACACCGTCCACACGGCCGCCCGTCACCGCCGCCGCGACCCCCGCGCCACCGACAGCAGCCATGCCACACCCAGCAGGGCCACCACGACGAGGCCGCCGTCGGAGAACAGCGTGTAGAGGTGCCTCTGCTCGCCCGTCGGGCGCGGGATGTAGCCGTGGTCGAACAGCGCGTTCTGCTGAGGGGTCGCCGTCAGGACGTACACCAGCCAGACGGCGATGCCGCTGACCGAGTCCCACAGGGCGTGCAGCACCGAGACACCCACGTATGTGCCGAGGACCCGGCCGGTGAGGCGGAAGTGCCCGGCCTCGCGGTCGGCCAGCAGGGCGCCGCCCAGGATCGCCGTCCACAGGCCGTGTCCGAAGGGGGCCAGCAGCCCGCGCAGGATCTCCGTCTCGACCAGGCCGCGCAGCGACATCCCGTGCAGGGTGAAGAGCGCGTTGAAGGCGTAGCCGGCGCTCTCGAAGGCGGCGAAGCCGAAGCCGACCGCGGCGCCGAGCACGAGCCCGGCGCGCAGGCCGCGGATCTCGCGGTGGCGGCGCAGCACGAACATCAGGGCGGCCGCCTTCACCGCCTCCTCGATCAGGCCGACGCCGAGGAAGAGCCACAGCGAGGGGTGCAGCAGGTAATACTCCAGGACGGACGCACCGAGCACCCCCAGCACGCCGCCGACGACGAAGCAGCCGAGCAGCACGTCCAGCCCGAGCCCGCGTTCCTTCTCGTAGGCCCACAGGGCGAAGCAGAAGGGGATCAGGAAGCTGCCCAGCAGGATGAGGGTGGGCAGCAGGTTCGTGTTCTGCGTGGCGTAGGTGACGACGAGGGCGAGCACCCACAGCGCCAGGCCGCCGAGGAGACAGCGCCACCACATGGACCGCTGGACGGGCGCCGGCGGTTCCGCCGCGGACATCAGCCCGCCTGGAGCACGGACAGGACATTGCCCGCGGGATCGGTGAACCAGGCGATCCGCGGGCCGCCGTCGCGCGCGATGCCCTTCTCGTCCTGGTGGAACCCGGGGTAGCGCTCGAAGGTCACGCTGCGGCGGCCGAGTTCGTCCACAGCCCTGTCGATGTCGTCCACAGGGAAATTGAGCACGGTGAACGACGCCGGGGTGTGGTTCTCCTTGGGGTAGATCAGGACGGTCCCGCCGCCCGCGAGCCGGAGCGTGAGCAAGGTCTGACCCGCCATGGACTGTTCGGACAGCCGCAGGCCGAGCGTCGTGCCGTAGAACTCCTTGGCGCGTCCGGTGTCGTTCACCGCGAAGCTGCTGAAGGCGTCGGTGTCCTCGAACATGGGCAGTGTCCCTTCCCTCGTACCGCGTGGCTGATCAGCGGTACGAGTCTTCGGCCCGCGCGCGGGCGCACCGCCTCCGAACCGCGGCGGCCCGGCGGAATGGCCGTGCCGATTCCCTCCGGAGAGGGAGCCGCGCCCCGTGCGGGATGATGGGTACATGCGGATCATGTTCGTCGGCGACTCCATGACGATCGGTAGCGCCGGTGACCTCACCTGGCGCTACCGCATGTGGCAGCACCTCAACGCCTCCTACGGCGGCCCGTACCGGATCGTCGGGCCGCGCAAGGAGCTGTACGAGCCGGCCTCCGACGCGCCCGTCTCCCTCGACTACGGCGACCCGGACTTCCCCGAGCGCGCGCGGGCGCACCTCGCCGGGTGGGGCGAGGGCTGGCAGCACATGGCCCCGCTGATCAAGGACGCCGTGCGGGCCGGGAAGGCCGACACGCTGCTGGTCTCGCTCGGCCTGATCGACCTCGGCTTCTACACCGGCGCCGAGCAGACCACCGAGAACGTCCGCCGGTTCGTCGCCGGGGCCCGCGAGGCGAATCCGCGCGTACGGGCCGTGCTGATGCCCGTCATCCCCAACGTGCGGGCCCTGGCCGACCCCGCCTTCGCCGCCGAGGTCGAGCGGTTCAACGAGCTGCTCGGCAAGACGGTCGCCGACCTCGACGCCCCCGGCTCGCCCCTGCTCCTGGCCTCCCACCCGCGGGGCTGGGACATCGACGGCGACACCCACGACGGCACCCACCCCAGCGCCTCCGGCGAGCACCGCATCGCCGCCACGTTCGCCGACGCGATGCACCAGGCGTGGGGCGTCGGCGCGCCCTACGCGGGCCGCCCGTAAAGACGTACGGGCGCGGGTCGCCCTTGATCGGAGCGCACTCGAAGGCGTTGGCTGGTGCCCATGGAGTACACGCAGCTCGGACGCACGGGGCTCAAGGTCGGCCGGATCGTGCTGGGGACGATGAATTTCGGTCCCCGGACGGACGAGGCGGACAGCCACGCCATCATGGACGCCGCGCTCGACGCGGGCATCAACCTCTTCGACACCGCCAACGTCTACGGCTGGGGCGAGAACAAGGGCCGCACCGAGGAGATCATCGGCACCTGGTTCGCCAAGGGCGGCGAGCGGCGCGACAAGGTCGTCCTCGCCACCAAGCTCTTCGGCCACATGGGCCCCGACGGCCCGGTCTGGCCCAACCGTGACCATCTGTCCGCCCTGAACATCCGCCGCGCCGTCGACGCCAGCCTCAAGCGGCTGCAAACGGACCACATCGACCTCTACCAGTTCCACCACGTCGACCGCAGCACGCCGTGGGACGAGATCTGGCAGGCCATGGACGTCCTGATCCAGCAGGGCAAGATCCTCTACGTGGGCTCGTCGAACCACGCCGGCTGGCACATCGCCCAGGCCAACGAGGCGGCGAGGCGGCGCAACGCGCTCGGCCTCGTCAGCGAGCAGTGCCACTACAACCTCGTCGAGCGGCGCGCCGAGATGGAGGTCATCCCGGCCGCGCAGGCGTACGGCCTCGGCGTCATCCCCTGGGCACCGCTGGGCGGCGGCCTCCTCGGCGGCGTCCTGCGCAAGGAACGCGACGGAACCTCCGCCCCCGGGCGGTCGGCGGACGCGCTCGCGAACACGGCCTTCCGTGACCGGATCCAGTCCTACGAGGACCTCCTCGACAAGCACGGCCTCGCACCCGGCGAGGTGGCCCTGGCCTGGCTCCTCACCCGGCCCGGCGTCACCGGCCCCATCGTCGGCCCCCGCACGACGGACCAACTCGCGTCCGCCCTGCGGGCGGGTGAGCTCCGTCTGTCGGACGACCTGCTCTCGGAACTCGACGAGATCTTCCCGGGACCGGGGCGGTCGCCGGAGGCGTTCGCCTGGTAGGCACCGCCATGGGGCCCGGCCCGGTTCGCTGCGGGCCGGCGCCGGCCCCCTCTTGGCGGCGTCTGATCTGCGGCTCCGCCGCGGGGGGGGGCTGCGCCCCAGCCCCCTCGTCTGCGGGCCGGTTGACGCCTGCGGCGGGCTCTTTCCCCAGCCCCGCCCCTCCCCGAACTGGGGCACGCGCCCCAGCCCCCCGGCTGCGGGTCGGTCGGCGCCTGCGGCGCTTTGTTCCCCTACCCCGCCCCTTCCCGAAACTGGGGCGCTGCCCCAGACCCCGACGTGCAGGTCCGTTGCCGCCTGCGGCGGGAGCTCCCCCAGCTACCGCTGGGAG
>NZ_JBFBBD010000139.1:0-6715 GCF_040689515.1 Streptomyces sp. NPDC051173 | reverse complement strand
GTCCTGTGGAGCGCCCGGGCATACAGTGGTGGACATGACCATTCAGGACCCGGATCTGGAGTCGGACATACCGGGCAAGCCGACATCCGCCTCGCCGGCGATTGAGGACGCGGCCGCAGGTCGCTCCCGCCGCAGGCGGCAATTCACCCGCACCCGGCAACGGAAACCGCACCCAGCGGAAAGCGCCCGGACGGCTACCGCACCACCCTCCCCCTGAGTACCACCCGGCGCGGAGCGCCCAGCACCCTGACGTCCTCGCGGGGGTCGCTGTCGTAGATCACCAGGTCCGCGGGGGCGCCCTCCTCCAGGCCGGGGCGGCCGAGCCAGGAGCGTGCGCCCCAGGACGCCGCCGCGAGCGCGGCCGTCGCGGGGATACCCGCCTTGACCAGTTCGGCGACCTCCTGGGCCACCAGGCCGTGCGCGAGGGATCCGCCCGCGTCCGTACCGACGTAGACGGGGATGCCCGCGTCGTACGCCGCGCCCACCGTCTCGTAGCGCCGCGCGTGCAGGCGGCGCATGTGGTCCGCCCAGCGCGGGAACTTCCCCTCGCCGCCCCGCGCGAGGGCCGGGAACGTCGCGATGTTGACCAGCGTCGGCACGATCGCCACGCCCCGCTCGGCGAAGAGTGGGATCGTCTCCTCGGTCAGCCCCGTGGCGTGCTCGACGCAGTCGATGCCCGCCTCCACCAGCGGCGCGAGGGACTCCTCGGCGAAGCAGTGCGCCGTGACCCGCGCCCCCAGCCGGTGCGCCTCGGCGATGGCGGCCTCCACCGCGCCGCGCGGCCAGCACAGCGACAGGTCGCCCGTCTCGCGGTCGATCCAGTCGCCGACGAGCTTGACCCAGCCGTCACCGCGCCGCGCCTCGCGCGCCACGTAGGCCACGAGGTCCTCGGGCTCGATCTCGTGCGCGTAGTTGCGGATGTAGCGGCGGGTGCGGGCGATGTGGCGGCCCGCACGGATGATCCGCGGCAGGTCCTCGCGGTCGTCGATCCACCGGGTGTCGGAGGGGGAGCCCGCGTCCCGCAGCAGCAGCGCGCCGGCGTCGCGGTCCGTCAACGCCTGCTTCTCGCTGGTCGATTCGTCGACCGGGCCGTGGGCGTCGAGCCCCACATGGCAGTGGGCGTCGACGAGGCCGGGGAGCACCCAGCCTTCGAGGGTGGTGACTTCGCGTGCGCCCGCCGGGCGGTCGAAGGTGATCCGGCCGTCCACGGCCCACAGTTCGTCGCGGGTTCCGCGGTCGGGGTCGGGGCTGGTGAGCACGCGTCCCTTGATGTGCAGCACTTCGCTGTCGCTCATGGGATCACTGTATTCGGGGGCGTGTTCGGCGCGGCGGGGGTCGCCGGAGTGGCACCCCGGGGCATCGGCCCGCGGGCTGTATTCGATTCGGTTCGGTCTTCGGTCCCGATTTCCCTCACATATACGTGAATGCAAATTCCCTGCCTTCGCCTGCCCCCGTGCCCTGACCCTAAACGCGCGAATTTTATTGACGCCCGAGCGGGTGGATCTTTCCTGTGACCGACCCCACAAATCCGCCCGGAGTGTCCGGTAATAGCCGACAAATCAGCGCTGTTTCGGGGTGGCTCGCGCGTCCGCCCACTCGCGCGATAACACGGCGGCGCCGCCCCGGTAAAGACCACACCCCCATGCATTTTTCGATTCACCTCGGTAAATTCACTCCGCATGACCGCCGCACAAGCAGACCTTGTACGTGCCCGCAGAGAATTCCCGGAAATGCCGGAGGGGCTCACGCTCGACAGCCCGCGCGTCGAGGACGGGGCCGCGATCTGGCGGATCGCCCGTGACTCGAAGGCGCTGGACCTCAACTCCTCGTACAGCTATCTGCTGTGGTGCCGCGACTTCGCCGCCACCTCCGCCGTGGCCCGCGGCGCCGACGGGGAGCCGGCCGGCTTCGTCACCGGCTACATCCGCCCCGACCGGCCCCACACGCTCGTGGTCTGGCAGGTCGCCGTCGACCACGCGCACCGCGGCCGGGGCCTGGCCGCCGCGCTGCTGGACGGCCTCGTCGCCCGGGTCGCCCGGGAGCTGGGCGTGCGCGGTGTCGAGACCACCGTCACGCCCGACAACACCGCGTCCAACCGGCTGTTCGCCTCCTTCGCCGAGCGCCACGGAGCGCCCCTGGAGCGCGAGGTGCTCTTCGACGGCGGCCTGTTCCCCGACGGCGGGCACGCCCCCGAGGTCCTGCACCGCATCGGCCCCCTCGCGGCCTGACCTCCCCGAGCCACCCCCCCCGAGCCACCACCCCCGTCCTTCCTGGAGTGTGCTGTGACCATCACCCCGCCCGCACTGAGCGTCTTCGAGAGCCTGGAGTCGGAGGTGCGCAGCTACTGCCGCAGCTGGCCCGCCGTCTTCGACCGCGCCCACGGCAGCCGGATGTACGACGAGGACGGCCACACCTACCTCGACTTCTTCGCCGGCGCCGGGGCGCTCAACTACGGCCACAACAACCCCGTGCTCAAACGCGCCCTGCTCGATTACCTCGAACGCGACGGCGTCACCCACGGCCTGGACATGGCGACGGCCGCCAAGCGTGCTTTCCTGGAGACCTTCCAGGACGTCGTGCTGCGGCCGCGCGACCTGCCGTACAAGGTGATGTTCCCCGGCCCGACGGGCACCAACGCCGTGGAGGCCGCGCTCAAGCTGGCCCGCAAGGCCAAGGGGCGCGAGTCGGTCGTCTCCTTCACCAACGCCTTCCACGGCATGTCGCTGGGCTCGCTCGCCGTCACCGGCAACGCCTTCAAGCGCGCCGGGGCCGGCATCCCGCTGGTGCACGGCACGCCCATGCCCTTCGACAACTACTTCGACGGGCAGGTCCCGGACTTCCTGTGGTTCGAGCGGCTCCTGGAGGACCAGGGCTCGGGTCTCAACACCCCCGCCGCCGTGATCGTCGAGACGGTGCAGGGGGAGGGCGGCATCAACGTCGCGCGCCCCGAATGGCTGCGCGCGCTCGCCGCGCTGTGCGAGCGGCGCGACATGCTGCTGATCGTCGACGACATCCAGATGGGCTGCGGCCGCACCGGCGGCTTCTTCTCCTTCGAGGAGGCGGGCATCACGCCGGACATCGTCACCCTCTCCAAGTCCATCGGCGGCTACGGCATGCCGATGGCGCTCACCCTCTTCAAGCCCGAGCTCGACCTCTGGGAGCCCGGCGAGCACAACGGCACCTTCCGCGGCAACAACCCCTCCTTCGTCACCGCGGCCGCCGCCCTGAACACCTACTGGACCGACGGCCAGATGGAGAAGCAGACCCACGCCCGCGGCGAGCAGGTCGAGCAGGCGCTCCGCGCGATATGCGCCGAGCACCCCGCCCTGGGCGGGAGCTTCCGCGGCCGGGGCCTGGTCTGGGGCCTGGAGTTCACCGACCGGGCGCGGGCGTCCGCCGTCGCCGCGCGCGCCTTCGAACTCGGCCTGCTCATCGAGACCTCCGGCCCCGAGAGCGAGGTCGTCAAGCTGCTCCCGGCCCTGACCATCTCTCCCGAGGACCTCGACGAGGGCCTGCGCATCCTCGCCCGCGCGGTCCGCGAGACCGCCTGAGCGGCAGCCCGGCCGAGAGAAACACCGAAGAAAAGCACCAGAGAAACCCCCGAAGAAAGAGGCACCACCGTGATCGTCCGCTCGTTCAAGGACATCGAGGGCACCGACCGGCACGTCAAGGCCAAGTCGGGCACCTGGGAGAGCAAGCGCATCGTCCTCGCCAAGGAGCGCGTCGGCTTCTCCCTGCACGAGACCACGCTCTACGCCGGCACCGAGACCTCCATGTGGTACGCCAACCACATCGAGGCCGTCCTCTGCGTGGAGGGCGAGGCCGAACTCACCGACGACGAGACCGGCGAGAAGCACTGGATCACGCCCGGCACGATGTACCTCCTGGACGGCCACGAGAAGCACACCATGCGGCCGAAGACCGACTTCCGCTGCGTCTGCGTCTTCAACCCGCCGGTCACCGGCCGGGAGGACCACGACGAGAACGGCGTCTACCCGCTGCTCACGGAGGAGGGCTGACATGACGGCCACGGCCGAAGACCTCTACCCCACCCGCGGCGCCCATGAGGAGCCCGTCCCCCGCCAGGACCCCGTCGTCTGGTCCGGCCCCGGCACCCCCGGGCCGATCGGCACGGCGGAGCTGGAGGGCTACGACCGCGACGGCTTCCTGACGGTCGATCAGCTCCTCGGTCCGTACGAGGTGGCCCGCTACCGCGCCGAGCTCGACCGGCTGATCGCCGACCCCGCCGTGCGGGCCGACGAGCGCGCGGTCATCGAGCCGAAGTCGCAGGACGTGCGCTCGGTCTTCGAGGTCCACCGCATCAGCGAGGTCTTCGCCGCGCTCGTGCGCGACCCCCGCGTGGTCGGCCGGGCCCGGCAGATCCTCGGCTCGGACGTCTACGTCCACCAGTCCCGGATCAACGTCAAACCCGGCTTCGGCGCCTCCGGGTTCTACTGGCACTCCGACTTCGAGACCTGGCACGCCGAGGACGGGCTGCCGCGCATGCGGACCGTCTCGGTCTCCATCGCCCTCACCGAGAACCACGACACCAACGGCGGGCTGATGATCATGCCCGGCTCGCACCGGACGTTCCTCGGCTGCGCCGGCGAGACGCCGCGCGACAACTACAAGCAGTCGCTGCGCATGCAGGACGCGGGCACGCCCTCCGACAAGGCCCTGACCGGCTTCGCCGAGCAGCACGGCATCAAGCTGTTCACCGGACCGGCCGGGTCGGCGACGTGGTTCGACTGCAACTGCATGCACGGTTCCGGCGACAACATCACGCCCTTCCCCCGCAGCAACGTCTTCATCGTCTTCAACAGCGTGGAGAACGCGGCGGTGGAACCGTTCTCCGCACCGGTGCGCAGGCCGGAGTTCATCGGCGCGAGAGATTTCACGCCGGTGGTGTGACGGCGGGAGCGAGCGCCGGCCGGGCCGCATCCGCCGGCCCGGCCGGCGCTCGCGTCACAGCGCCTCCAGCAGCCGGTCCACGTCGGCGGCCGTGTTGTAGAGGTGGAACGCCGCGCGGAGACGGCCCGCGCGGGCGCTCACATGCACCCCCTGCGTCGCGAGCCGCTCCGCCGCGCCCCCGAGGCCCGGGACCGCCACGATCGCGGAACCGGCCGCCTCCACCGGCGCGTGGCCGAGCCGGGCGACCCCCACGCGGAAGCGGTCGGCGAGCGCCACGTCGTACGCCCCGACGCGCTCCACACCGAGCGACTCCACCAGGCGCAGGCTCTCGCGGGCGGCGACGTACGAGAAGACGGGCACGTTCTCGTCGAAGCGGCGCGCGGACGCGGCCATCGGCTCGACCCGCCCGTAGCAGCTCTCCCGCGGATCCTCGCCCGAGACCCAGCCCGCGAACACGGGGACGAGGCCGCCGAGGTCCTCCGGCACGGTGAGGAAGGCGGTGCCGCGGGGGCACATCAGCCACTTGTAGCCGACGCAGGCCGTGTAGTCGTGGGCGGCCGCGTCCACGGGCAGCCAGCCCGCGGCCTGGCTGACGTCGATCAGCGTACGGGCGCCGTGGGCGCGGGCGGCGGCGCCGATCGCGTCGAGATCCGCGATCCGGCCCTCCGCCGACTGCACGGCACTGACCGCGACCAGGGCCGTGCCGGGCCGCACCTCTTCGGCGATCCGCTCCAGCGGCACGGTGCGCACCCGGAGGCCGGGGCGCACGTGGAAAGGGTTGACGAGCGAGCTGAAGTCGCCCTCCGCGACCAGGACTTCGGACCCTGCGGGCAGGGACTGGGCGATCAGCCCGCAGTACACCGCCACCGAACTCCCGGCGGCCACCCGCCCGGCGGGCACGCCGAGCAGCCGCCCGCAGGCCGCGCGCGCCGCCTCCACCGCCGCCGAGAACACCTCCTCCTGCGGCCGCCCCTCGGACGCGGCGGCGACGGAAGCGGCCATGGCCGCGGCGGCGCCCGTGGGGATCAGGCCCGAGGCGGCGGTGTCGAGATACGTGGTCCCGGGGCTGAAGTGATCAGGTGCGAGGCTCTCCATGCGGCTCCACTATCCGCGCGGACGGTCCTCCCGTCCACGAGGTCAGGGGCGTCCGTCCTCCTCAAGGCCGAGAAGGGCGCGGCGCGTTCTGCCCCGGGGACGAGAAAAGGATCAGTCCTGCGGCGGAGAGGGTCTGCCGCCTGGGCCGACGCGCCGCGCGCCCCGCCGCGGCGAAGCTGGTCGTATGAACCTGACCGCGGTGCCCGCGCCCGGCGCGGCCTTCGACGACGACCACGTCACCGTCTTCCCGGTGGGCGACGATCACGCGACCGCCGTGACCGGATGTCCCCGCCCAGGAGCGCGGCAGCGGGCGGGGCCGCCGGGCCGGCCACGCGGCGGGCGACGCGTGTGACGGGAATCGACTCACGCGCCGGGCGAATCGAATACCGTTGCGAAACCTACTCGTTGGGGTGAACTGGCCCCAGGTGACTGCCCGTTCACTCTCAAGAGGTCAAATATGGCGGGGTCCCGCCGTCGGCGCGGCGGTGTCCCCCATGGACCGCGCCGACGGCACCACGCCTCTTGTGGGGGTTCCACACACGTGTACAGCACCACCAGCCCTTCCTTCGGCATGCCCGCACGCCGTCTCGCCGCGCTCGCGGTGACGGCCGCCGCGACCGCGACCGTCGTCGCCGGACCCGCGCACGCCACCGGAAGCGGCTCCGGGAGCGGCTCCGGCGGCCAAGGGAAGTCCGGCGCGGCCGTCCTG